>DAOPYU010000187.1:0-8537 GCA_035353095.1 Candidatus Sumerlaeota bacterium
ATCGTCTTGACGAACACCTTGTCCACCTGCCCCGCCTTCGGGTCGTACTTCTGGATGACCAGGCACTTGAGCGGGTCGCCCGAGGCCTGCATGGTGATGGCGCCGGTTGCCCCCGGATAGTCCTTCAGCCCCACCAGCCCTTTCTGGATTGTCTGGCGCTGCTGGTCGAGCGGCAGCGCATCGAATCCCGCACCGGCGGCCTGGATCGCCGCCACCACCAGCCCGACCGAATCGTAACCCAGCGCCTCGAACGATCCCGGGCTCGCAATCCCTTTCGCCGCCGCCCGTTTCAGGAACTCTTCGAGCGCCGGACTGCCCATCTCGCGCGAGAACGCCGCGGCGAAGTAGGTGTTGGCCAGGTTCTGACTGGCGTTCTTGACCACGTCGTCGTTGTCCCAGCCGTCCGCCCCGAGCAGGGGGATCGTCAACCCGAGACTCCGCGCCTCGTTGATGATGAGGGGCAGTTCGGGCGGGTATCCCGGGATGAAGATCGCCTCGGCCCCGGCCTCGCGCGCCTTGCGCAGCTGCGCCGTGAACTCCGTGTCGCCCTGTTTGTACGACAGCATCGGCAGCGCCTGCCCGCCCAGTTCCGCGAAGGTTTCGCTGAAACGCTTACAGAGCCCCACACTGTAGTCGCTGGTAGTATCCTGGAGCGCCACGGCCGATTTCAGTTTGAGTTCTCCGACGGCAAACTTCGCCATTGCCACGCCTTGGAACGAATCGTTGAAACAGGCGCGGAAGACGTAATCCCCCTGTGCTGTCACGGTGTCGTTCGTCGCCGTCGGGGTCACCATGACGATCTGCTTTTTTTCGCAGTCGCGTCCCACGGCCAGACAGACGGTACTGGTGATCGGCCCCACGATCGCCAGCGTCTTTTTCAGTCCGATCAGTTTCAGAACCGCATTCGACGCCTTGGTCGTGTCGTTTTCGTCATTCTCGACTTCCAGTTCGACGGTCTTGCCGTTCACGCCCCCCGCCGCGTTCACCTTCTCGACCATCAGTTTGATTCCCTCGAGCGTGCTCTGCCCGTAGGCGGCCAGGGGACCGGAGAGCGGGAGCACCACGCCGATCTTGAGTGCGGTCGCGCCTCCGGCGGATTCCTTCGAGCCCGATTCTTTTTTCGAACCGTCACTCGACCCGCACGCCACACACCCAGCCACAACGGCAACCGCGACAAACCGGACGGCCATTCTTCCGAAAATCGAAAACCCGCGCATCCCGCGTTTCCTCCCTTTTACTTGGCCCGATCCGATTCCAGGTGGAACTTCTTGATCAGCCGGTACTTCGCCTCGTTGATCTGCGACTGCTGCCACATCGGGTCGTCGCGCAGCTGCTTCTCGGTCAGATCGAGCGAGTTCGTCTGATTGTAGATCTTCTCGGCATACTCGTACTTTTCCTTCGAGATCCACATCCGGTCCTGGCTGCGCCACCCCATGCAACCGGCCAGAATCAACAACCCCAGTCCCAACATACAAATCCGAACACTCCGCATGATTGCCTCACTCCAATACTTTTAGGATAACCACCGTGATATTGTCGTCGCCCCCTGCCGCCTTGGCCTGTTCCACCAGGGCGGCGCACGCGGCGCCCACATCATCGTCCATCTCGTACAACGCCGTCCCGATTTCCGCGTCACTGACCATGTTGGTCAACCCATCGCTGCACAACAGCAGCCGGTCATCACTCTGCAACGGCACCAGGTGCATGTCCACCAGCAGGTCCAGCCGGTTACCGATCGCCCGGGTGATCACGTTGCGCCAGCGGTGCGTGCGGGCTTCTTCCTCGGTGATCAGGTTGCGCTGCAACTGTTCGTTGACCCACGAATGGTCCGTGGTCAGGATTCGCAGTTCCGTCCCCCGCAGCAGGTAGAGACGCGAGTCCCCCACGTGCGCGATCGCCGCCTTGCCGTCCTTGAGCCAGAGACCCGTAAAAGTCGTCCCCATCCCCTGCAGGTGCGAATTGTGCTGGCTCATTTCGTAAACGGTCCGGTTCGCCTCCTGCACGCTCGCCTCGAAGAGGACCAGGATCTCGCCGGTTCCAACGGAAGACCCGGGCGCCGACGGAACGCCTTCCGCTTCCCCCGCAGACCCCGATACCGCTTCCAATCGGCAGGCCACCGTCGCGATCGCCGTTTCGGAAGCGACCTCTCCGGCCGCATGCCCCCCCATCCCATCGGCCACCGCGTACAGGTTCAGTTCATCACTGCAGATGAAACGATCCTCGTTATCCGCGCGCTTCATGCCCACATCGGTCACACCGCAGGAAACAACTCTCATAGCCCTGCCAACTTTCCAGCCGGCCCACACTCCCGCCCGGCGGTCTTGTCACCCCACACAAAGACCTCTCTGCCCCGCATCGGAAAGAAAAGCGCGACAAATGACCAGTCCCGAAGACGAACTATAAGCCGAAAGTCCTGAGCCCTTCAAGAAATTTTGTGTCTCCGTGTCCGAGGGAAGAGGGACACGGGCCGCTTCTTTCCTTGACTCCCGGTCCCGGTCGGGCGTTAATAAGACGGGTGTCATCACCCGAATCTGTATGGATTGACAAGGAGACTCTCCCATGTATTCCCGCTTTTCCAGTCCCTCCTCAAGAGGACGCGCCACCCGGATTTCACTCCTCGGGCTGGTTCTGTTCAGTTTCATTCTGAGTGGTTGTATTTCAATTCCCCTTTCTTCACACCGCAGTGCCAATCTGAAAACGGAAACCCTCGTCGAGGCGGACCATTTCTACACGACCGACTCCGTCCTGATGGTCGAACTCAACGGGGAATTGAATGACGAGCCGGAAACCGGTGGTTTCCTTTCGAAGCCGGGCAATCTGGTCGTTCTCAAGGATGCGCTCAAAAAGGCGGAAAAGGACCCGTTCATTCAAGCCGTTCTGGTGCGCATTGACTCGCCCGGCGGGTCCGTCACCGCCAGCGACCTGATTTACACCGAACTCAAACGTTTCAAGGAACACACGAAAAAGAAAGTGGTGGCCGTCTTCATGGGCACCGCCGCCTCGGGCGGATACTACGCCGCCATGGCCGCCGATTACATCGTGGTTCACCCCACGACCGTCACCGGCTCGATCGGGGTGATTTCGATGAGCCCCGACCTGTCGGGGCTGGCCAAACTGGCCCGGGTGGACATGCGGGTGATCAAGTCGGGCGAACACAAAGACATCGGGTCCATGTGGCGCGAGATGGATCCTGCCGAACGGGAAATTTTACAAGGGATTATTAATACAATGTACGAGCGTTTCCTCAAAGTGGTGGGCGAGGGACGCCCGAAACTGAGCCCGGAGAAGATCCGCCAGCTGGCCGACGGACGCATCTACACCGGCGCGCAGGCGGTGGAACTGGGCCTGGCCGATGAGGAGGGGTACATCGAGGACGCCTTCAAGAAGGCGCGGGACCTGGCCGGACTCAAAGACGCCGCTCTGGTGGCCTACACCCAGCCGGGCGACTACAAGGGCCACTACTACGCCGAAGGGCCCGCGGGTACTCCGACCGCCGGGGCCTCGCAACCGGGTCAGAGCCTGCTCAATATTCAGTTGCCCTCTCCGACCGTTTCAGCCGGAAACGGATTCTATTACCTCTGGCGGCCCTGAGCCGACCCAGACATCCGGTGCGGGGGAGGAAGATCTTTCCCCCCGCACCGCTTCCCTGTTTTGTCCTACGGGATACACGACGGCCCGCTTTCCGAGTTTCGGAAAGCGGGCCGTCGTGTATCCCGTAGGACAATCGGATCTGTCAAAACCGCTTCTTGGTAGCGGGAGGCGGACTCGAACCGCCGACCTGTGGGTTATGAATCCACCGCTCTAACCAGCTGAGCTATCCCGCCACTCCGTTCCGGAACAGACTTTCGTTCCGGCGCGTCTCCGGGGGTCTTACCCATGGGCCTTGTGGTCTCGGGAGGGTTCCCAGCCCACCACCGGCCCGCCGGAAGGTCATGCTTTAGCGAAATCCCTTTTCGATGTCAAGCAGAAAGAGGGGACGGTCGAACCCGCAGCCTCTTTTTCTCCGCCGGCATCCTCACGCCATCAGGAACGCCAGGCAGGTTCGGGGCAGGAGGCGCGAGACCTCGCTGGCCAGGAAAAGCGGGGGTTTCTGGCCCGACTCGAGCACGTGGCGCTTGACCTCGACCGTGGAAAACCCATAGAACGCGCCCAGAACCTGTTCCCGGAGCCACGTCTCGAGGAACATGAAATTGTAGCCTTTTTTCGCAAATTTGTTGCGGAAACGAGGCAACAGGACCAGCAGTTTGACCAGCACGCCGGCGCGCAGGGTCTCGGCGTATTCTTCCAGCGTCTCCGCGTTTTGCAGAACGATCTGCTGGTAGTAGCGTTCCACGTACGTCTCGGCCAGTTGCTTGGGGCCTTTTTCATCGGTCATTGTGTCGAGAATCCAAGTGTAGGCCTTCAAGATCGGCTCATCACTCAGAACCCGCTGCATGACCGTCAATGTCGTATCCGGCAACGCGACTGGCAACACCAGTACCGCCGCCCCCTTGGAATCCACAGGAGAACTCATAACCGCCCCCAACCTCCACTCGCAGAAACTTTTCGGAACTGTGGCGGTCCCCGCCCGGTTCCTTCTTAAAAAAGCCTCTCATGATACCAATCCCCCCCGTACCGCTGCAAGCGTTATCTGGTTGCCGGGAAACCCGATTCCTTTTTTCATAAATTCATGTCTGAAATCACACGGTTTTTCGACTCACTCGGGGTCGGAGGAAGAGGGGGTCAAACGGGCGCGGGCCTGTTCGATGAGTTCGACGAGGCTCACGGTCTTGTCCGGAGGGGGAGCGGAGCAGGTGCGGCCGAGCGCCGCAAACTCTTCCGGTAAGAGGCGCTCGCGCAGACAGGCCTCGACGTCAAACCGCTCCCACCAGCAGTCGAGAATCAGGCGGCAGGGTTTCTGTTGCGCGCTTTCCGAGCAACAGTAGGTGAAGGGAACCTCGTGGCCGAGACGCCGACAGCGGATTTCCAAGAGGTCTGTTTCTTCCGGCTTCATGGAATGATTATACCGTGGCAGGGCAGATGAAAGCAAGGGGGAGAATGAAGTATTGAAAAGGGATCAGGGAAAGACGTTTTTTCAGGCCCGGGAGAAGCAACTGAGACGGAACGCCGGACGGGCGGCAGGAGGAGAAACTTGGGGAATCCGGGTTATTTCGGACCATAATTGCAATTGACAAAGGGGGATCGGTGTGGTTCTACTAATGCAGTGTTTTTGTGACGTGTTTCCCGGCACGGTGTAAGTCCTGCCATACAAAGCCTGTAACGGAGGCTCTCGACTGATGACCAACCGCATTACCGCCAGTATTCTGGCCTTGCTGGCCTGTCTGTTGGCCGCAGGGACTGTGGCCGCTTTTGACCCCCCCAAACCCATCACCCCCCGCCTGACCCTGCGTTATCAGAAACAGGGGGAAAAAGAGGACGTTCTGGTGCGGGAGGCCATGATTCAGGCGGTTCGCGCCGGGGTCGGGTACATCTATTTCTCGAACGTGATGCTCCGCGGGCTCGATGTGCTGGATCCCTATATCCGCCAGCACGTTCAGACCTTCATCCCGCGCCATGAGGTGCTGGTGAGTCAAGTCCGCGGCGGTCAACGCTATGTGGATGTCGAGATCGTCGTGGACATGGAGAAACTCTATCAGGACCTGTACGAGAAACAGTTCCTGTATCGCCCGGCGCTGCGTCCGATCTATTACGCGGCGTTGTCCGAAACCCTCGACGGCAAGCCGGTCGAGTCGCAGTTCGGGCGCAACTACCTGATCCGCAAACTCAACGACCAGCCCGAGCGCCGGTTCCGTTTCCTCTGGACCGACGAAATAGACGACCCGGCCGTACCCGTGACGAAGAAGCAGGCCGTGACGGTCGAAAAGGTCCCGGCGGGCGCCGACATGTCGGCCAAACTGGGCGAGGCCTGTCGCGAAATGCAGCGTCAAGAAGCCGAGTTTTTCCTGACCGGCTCGATCCAGACCAGCACCACGCGCTCGGTCGAGTTGTACTTGAACACCACGCCGACGCATTTTGTCGAGACGCACGCGCGCATTCAGATGGTGCGCAGCGACACGGGCGAGGTGATCCGGTCGGTGGATGTCCGCAAGGTGAGCGGAAACGTGGACCTGAACAAGGCCATGGAAGACGCGGTGGCGCCGGCGATGGATGTGGCGGCAACACGGTTGTTTGACGATTTCGCGGGCATGTGGAGCAAGACGGTTCAGGACAAGGCGGACGTGCGGATTCTGGTGGCCGGCGCCACGACCGACAACCTCAATGTCCTCCATGTGCTGCTCAACACCCTGACGCCGAAGGCGGAGATTTACACGCGGTCGTCCTTCGACGGCGTGGCGGTGCTGAATCTGGGGTGGAACGGCCCGATGGAAAAACTGGTGAACCTGTTGCGCGAGGCCCGCCACCCGGAGTTCAAAGTCACCCAGATCGGGACAAACGGCTTGTTGATCGAGTTGATCTGAAGCGATGACCGGGCGCTGAAGTGCCGGTCCGTATTTTCTATTTTAGCGGTAAGGAGTGTTCGGTCATGTTTTCTGCTTCTCCGGTTCCTTTTTTGCGCTCGGGCGCCCGTGTTCACGAACTCCTTCTGGTCGGCGCACTGGCTCTGACGTCGGCCTGTTCCTGGGTGGCCAAATCCACGGAAATCGAAACCAAGCCCAGTGCGGTGGCGGATGAAACGATCATGGATGTGGACGCGTATCGGGGGCAGGCGCCGGAGCGTCGCGATCTGGCGTTTACCCTGTCGGAAGATCCGTCATTCCTCACCATTGACAATCAGGTCTCGACCGCCGGGTTGCAGTTCAAAGGGCCAGTCTGCCGCATTCGCCTCTCGGATGTGATTCTGACCACGCTCAAGAACAGCCGCGATATCCGCGTGCAGGAATTCAGCCGCTCGATCGCCGAATCGGGCGTGGTTGCGGCGCAGGGGATCTACGATCTGCTCCTCGAGGCGTCCGACACCTACGCCGTCACCGATTCGCACAGCCATTACCGTTCGTCTCTCATTGACGACGTTCCGGGGAAAGAATCCCGGACCCGCAACAACGGGTTGTCGGTTTCGCTCGAACAGTTGCTGCCGACCGGCGGTGTGTTGCAGTTGACCGCCGAAAACTCGCGGGTGAACTCCTACGACCGTCCGTCCACCTTCGGACATCAGGACGGCGTGACGTTCGGCGCGAATTTCATCCAGCCGCTCCTGCGCGGGTTTGGTCCGGCGGTGACCAATGCGCCCATCAAGATTGCGATGCTGGAAGAGAAGGTGGCCCGCGAAGACTTCCGCAATTATATCATCACGGAACTGGCCACCGCTGTTCAGAATTACTGGGATCTGGTTTTTGCGATCAACAATTACGAATTGAAGAACCTGTCGCTCAAACGGGCGCAGGAACTCCTGCGCGCCAATCAGGCGAAACTCGACGCCGGCACCGTGGCGCCCAACGTGGTGCTTCAGGCTCAGGCCGAAGTGGCCAAGCGCGAGGCGGATGTCATCAGCGCCCGCTCCCTGATCGCCACCGCTCAGGATACCCTGAAACGCCGCATGAACATCACCGAGGGGAATGAGCAGTGGAGTTACAACCTGATCCCGCTCGACAGCCCCCAGTTCAACGCAATGGACCTCAACGAAGAAGCGGTCTATCAGGAAGCCATCGAGGCGCGGCCCGACTACCGGAAGGTCCTCTACGGGATCGAAGAGGCCGGGGTGAAGAAGATGGTCGCCAAGAACAACACGCTGCCCAATGTGAGCGCCGTGGCCGGATACGAGGTGAGCGACGCGGACACGATGACGCGCGACGATTTCAGCCAGATGGACGGCGATACGGATGGACACGGCTACAACGTCGGCCTGCAGGCCTCCTACCGACTGCAGAACCGGCAGGCCAAAGCCGCCTACCGTCAGAGCCAGGATGCCGAAAAGCAGCAGGAAGAACTCAAGCGCAGCACCGAGGAGCGCATCCGCCTCGAAGTGCGCAACGCCATCCGCAGCCTTCAGACGGATCTGCGCCTGATCGGCGCGGGCGATTCGTGGGTCAAGGCCGAAGACGACAAACTCAAGGCCGAACTCCAGCGCTATGAGGTCGGCTACACGACCATCTTCGAGGTGATTCAGTTCCAGGAAGACCTGGTCAGCGCTCAGGTGCAGTACCTGCAGGCCGTGATCAACTTCAACAAGTCGCTCATCGAATTGCAGCGCGTCAAGGCGTCGTTCCTGCAGGACTACCGGGTCGAAGTGCTTGACAAGCAGACGGGCCAGAAGGAACCGATTGCGAAGCCGACCAACAAGGCCGCCGCGGCTCCGGCGCCCGCTCCCGCCACTCCCGCTCCCGTCAAGCCGGCCCCGCCGGCCCCGGAAGCGGCGCCCGCCCTGCCGGTGCCCCCGACGCCGCCCACCCTGACGCCCCCGGCCACTCCGGCGGAAAAGTAGTGACGGGGTCTTGGCTGGAAACGCCCCGGGCGAAATGTCCCGGCGGCGGGATCAAACGGATCGAATGAATTCCCCCCCTGCGGAGTCTCCAGACGCCGCAGGGGGATTCTCTTTGCGG
>DAOPYU010000188.1:0-5914 GCA_035353095.1 Candidatus Sumerlaeota bacterium
GACGTTGGGAATCGTCCAGTTTTCCAGATTGGCCGGGTCGTCCGTCAGTCGCCAGCCGAACAGGCTGATGGGCTGATCGGTCATGTTGTGCAGTTCGATCCAGTCGTAACAGTTCCCCTCGTCATCCGGCAGGGTGGTGGCATTCTGGGCCATGAACTCACTGATCACCACATCGGACTGCGCCCGGACCGGACAGGCGCCAACCAACATCCAGAGCCCCAGCAGCGCCCACAGCCACGCGGCGTGCCCTCGGCCCACCGGCCCCGGCATCCTCTCCAGAATCGCAAGCCTCTTTGTGCGTTTGTACATTGCCAATTCCTTCTTTCCTCTCGGAGGGATTCCTCCGGTTTTAAACATCAATACAGGTACCATTCCGCCCGATGGGGCAGCGGCGCGGGAATGACCGTGATGGAGAATTGCTGAGTCGCGGTCCCCTGACTGTTGGTGACGCGGACCGTGATCGGGGCGCTCACGCCGACATCGGTCCTGGCCGGAACCCCATAGATCAGGGATTTATCCCTGACCCGCAACCAGCCGGGCAGCCCTTCAAACGCAATCGTGGGAGCCGGGTACCCCTTAAACCGGATCTGATAGAGGTACATGTTGGCTTCATTGGCTGTGAGGACCGGGGTGCTGGTGATAATCGGTTTGAAGGGGGGAATGAAGGCGAACCCGGGCGAGGGGATCTCGCCGGTCCAACTGGCCGCATCGTTGCCCCAGAGCGTCTTCCCGAGCCGCGTCAGCGAGCGTCCGTAGGGGTCGCTGGACGTTCCTCCGTTGGCCAGAATGGGCCAGGGCGCCTTGATGTCGTATTTCACTTCATCTTCGAGCAGCATGGGATAGTACGTCGGTTCATCCGCCGGGGGGGTGTCGGGACGCAGCAGCCGTACCGTTCCTCCCAAGTTGGACAATTGCCCGATGTAGGGCCCGACCAGCGTCACCGTCTCGGGCAGGTCGTATGCGGTAAGGAAATTGCTCCTCAGAGTGGCGTCGCCCGGATTGAAGGGGACCACGACAAGCGCACTCTTCGGTTGAATCGGGGTACTCGACGAGAACGTGAACTCCACCTGTTTCTTCAGTTCCCAGTGGAGCAGGTCCACGGCGGAGTCCGTCGGGTTGTAGATTTCCACAAATTCATACAGGTCCGGCGACGTCAGGCTCTTGGAATTGTAATGGATCTCGCTGAGAATGAGCGGACCGACCCGGGGACCGCTGTTGGCCGCGCCCAGTGTCCGCGTGACCATGGGGTAGAGATCCCCGGTCGAATCGGGCCAGCGGCCAAACGATTCGCCCACGGCGGCGGCGCCGAACTCGACATGGTCCACGAAACGGTAGGTCCCCAGTTTCGTGGGAGCGAGCAGGTAGGCGTCTTCTCCATGCGTGCCATCGAACGAGAAATCGTTGGGGCCGGGTGTCGCGGGAGTCGGATTGAAATCCGACTCGTCGAAGACGACATAGTGCCCCACCTGCAGGAATTTCTGGTTGCTGTTGTCCGGGATGCGGTACTTAAAATAATTCTTGTTCGAATCGCTCAGATACCACCCGCTCAGGTCAAGCGTCGTGGTGGTCACGTTGACCAGTTCCACCGCATCGCTCAGGGACGAATCGGTACGGGTCAGGATCTCGTTGATCTTGACCCACTCGATCGGTTCGAGCCCCGGTCGGCCCGGCGAGCCCCCGAATTCGGCGCTCGAGCGCCAGCTGGCGGGCAGGTCGTAACTGGCTGGCGTTGCCCAGACACTCGAAAGCGCCTCGAGAGAACTGCCCTTGCCGTCCGCCCGACCCGGCCAGTCGCCCGAGTCGTTGTACGTGAAGCGCTGGATCGTGTTGCCGCGGGCGTCCTGAAGCCAAAGGGTTTCGCCCTTGTCCGAAAGCTGGCCGGAGTAGGGACCGGCCACGGGAATGGACATGCCGTAACGCGACTGGAACGCCGCAATATTGCGCGCAAGCACCACGTACTGACCGGGCGCGAGCATGGTGAGGGGAACCGTCGTGGTTTCATTCGTTTCCGTCGGCCAGGTAAACGAAATCCCTTCCACAAACTGAATGCCCGACAGACAGATGTCGGCATTTCCGATGTTTTTCATTTCAATGAACTCGAAGTCGTCCTTGAGATAAGAGCCTTCGGGGGGTTCCGGGGGATTGTACATGACCTCGGTGATGCGCAGACTGTCCACGGCGGAACCGAGGGTGAAGGTGGCCTCGGACAGGGCGCTCCATTCATTGCCATTGAGCACACGCGCCTTGATCGTCGTGGTTTCATCAAGCGTCAGGGGACCCTTGTATTCGAGGGTTCCGGGCGTGACGAAATAGCCCGGCGCAATGACCAGTTCGGGCGAGATGAGGAAGTCGGCGCTGTTGACGACATTCAGGCCCTGAATGGCCAGCATGTTACGTCCCGGACGAAGCAACGGGATGTATTTGGAAACGTCGAAGTCCTCCTGCTTGATGGCGGCCGAGTCCAGATGGCTTTTGCTCGCCGACCCGTTCCAGACCGGATCGTCGGTGGCGGTGTTGACCTGGGATATTTTCTCCCCGTTCAGGTAAACATAGAAACCGTCGTCGTAGCGCATGCGCAACAGCATGATCCCGGCGTCCGGTATCTGGGTCGGGTCGTACTCGAACGGAATCCGGATGTAGCAGCTGTCCATCTTGCTCGTCAGGGTCGTGGTGTTGTACATCGCATCGGTCATGCTCAGGCCGATATAGGACGTGTAGTTCCCCACATGATTCTGGGTTTCAAAACCCACGCCGGTCACGCCCGGATTGGTCCACGCGGCGCCTCCGGAAATCTTTCCCGTGTGACGATTGCCCGAGGTGTCGTAAATGATCGTATCCGCCACCTCGTCGAGGGGCCAGTGGGCCACCAATCCGTCGCTCACCTCCTGACGGTCCCGAAGGGTCGGGATCTGAGTGGGATCGAGGGCGGTATTGAAGATCCGCACATCGTCCAGTTCCCCGGCAAATTTTTCGGACGTCATCGCTTCGCTGGGGATACCGAAGCGCAGGGGAGTCGAGGCGTTGTCCACCGTCTGGGTGACACTGGTCGCTTCGGCCTGCAGGATACCGTTGATAAAGAACTGAACATGGCCCTGGTCGTATGTGGCGGCGACATGGACCCACTTGCCGGCGCTGCTGGCCGCGGGCGCCACCAGGGTGGTGTTGCTGGTTTCGCTCCCGACCCGGAACCACAAGTCGCCGTTGTCGCGCGCCTTGAAGGTCCAGCCGGCCAGGCCCTCCTGGGGCAGCTTATCCACCGGTATCTGCATCCGGAGGGTAGCGGGTTTCATCCAGAAGGCAACGGTCAGCGAGGCGCTCGAACCGGGAACGGGGCCGAAATCGGCGGAATCGTCCACTCCGTCGAAGGCCAGAGTCGAGGTGGAGAAACCGGCGCTGACCCAGGTCGAGTCGTCGAAGGCGGGGGTGTCACTGCGCCAGTCGGTTCCGATATCGGCTGTGGGGACGAACACCTTCTTGGGCGCCTTTTCGGGGAGAATCCGCTGGCTGTTGAGCAGCGTGGGCACAAAACGCGGGTCCTGGCCGGTCGTGTTGTAATAGATGGTCCCGGTCGGGGCCGTCAGGGTGATCTGGTCGGTCCGGGTCACCGGACCTCCGTGTTGAGCCTTCCCGTTCACCTGATACTCGGGCGCGTCCGTCTTGGGGTAAATTCCGATATTGCGGTATTGCTGGATGACGGTACTGGTCCGTTGCGGGAAATAGGTGTAAAGCACCCAGTCGCGCAGGGAGGTCCAGGTGTTGACGGCGTTGATGGCGGATGTGGACAGGTGGGCCCAGCGCGCCGCTTCGGCCAGAACCGCCGGCCCGACTTCATTGGCGAGTTGCCGGTAACGTTGCTGGTTGGCCGCAGGGGTCAGGGGACCATTGTTGAAAAGAAACCGGTGAATGTGGTCGGCAAAGCGAAGGCGGAATTCGGCGTTATTCTTGAGCGCGCCGTAGGGCTCGGCCACACCGGCATAGTTGGTCGTCTGATCGGTCCCCTGGTCCGAGTTGAACCCCAGGGTAAATTCGGAATCCCACATGAAGAATTTGAAACCCGTATTGGCCACCCGGTCCCGGGCACAGACCCAGTTGTTGTGGGGCCAGTCGGTATTGCCCAGAAACTGGTTAATGAGCATGTAGTCAATGTAGTTGTCAATATCCATCAGATTTTCATAGGCGGGGTTGGACGTTCCGTCGGGGTTGTTGCCCTGAATGCGCTGATAGGCGTCGTTGGTGACCATGCCACCCCGACACTGGGTCAGGAGGCGGTTCCAGGCGTCCATGTTCCCGTCTATCGCGCCGCCGGTGATGATGGCGTCCCAGTCTTCCTCATGGCCTCCAAAATAGGCGGCGGCCATCTTGGCCGCCGGGCGCTCGACCGTGTTGTACACGCCCCAGTAGAGGCCATTGAGGTAGAGGTGGGCGTACCGGCCGTGGCTGGCGGGCCAGCCGAACGCCAGCTGCGAACGCCGCCCGAACTCGTCCCGGATAAATTGGGGGCTGGCGCCCCCTGTGTACCCGTCATTGGCGTTGGCGCGCAGCGTGATCGTATCGAACGAGGTCTTCGCCGTGGGATCGTTGAAGAACGGGAAGTCCAATTTCGAATCGCCATACATGGCCTTGAAAAGCAGGCGCAACGAGTGTTTCTTCATACTGTAATCCCGGAACCACCCCCCCTGCATGCGCAACCCGGCATTAATCTGAAAACCCTCCCCGCCGGAAGGGTCTATCCATTCCGCAGACACGGGCCGTTCCCAGGTCGTCCCCCGTTCCTGGGGGTTCGAATAAATCCCGGTCGCCTGACTGAACAGACTGGCGATGCTGGTTGAAACACTCAAGATAGGCAAACTGGTCAGTGACCCGTTGAGTTTGGGCCCGTACGTGCCCGAATTGACGATGGCCGTATCGATCGCGTAGTCGGCGGCAACATTGTTCCCCCCCGCGGAGACCCAGTAGTTGGGATAACCGGCCGGCAGTTTGGGCTGGGTTCGGACACTGGACAGGAAGATGTAGGACTGCGTGTCCACGTTGGACGCACGCCAGCCGGTCAGGATGGCGCGGGCACGCAGGACCGTGGTCTTGTCGATCGTAATCGGGGCAGTGTAGGGCGTACTGACCAGAGTCGGTTCTGAACCGTCGGTGGTGTAATAGATCGCGGCGCCGGGCGTGTCGCAGGTGATGGTGAGCTGGAAGGGCGAGGAATAAATCCCCCGTTTCTGACTGAAGTGGGTATCGGTCACCAGTCCCAGATATCCGCCCGAATTCGCCGCGTTTCGCGAAGGCGGACTGAAGTAGCGCCACTGAGCGCCACAATTGGGATAACGCCCGTAGGAAACATTCACGATCTGCTTGCCGAAACTGATCCAGTCCACCACGGTCTTGCCGTCGCGATCCACCAGGACGATATCTTCCCCCTCGCTCGACAGTTGAAAATTGGCGTGGGTCGGGCCGTCGAGGACATCCTCATCCGCCCAGAAAGTCACATACCCCTTGGCCGGAATGGTGGTCTGCGCGGGGAAACCCGAGGGAATCTGCCACTTGGTGGGCGAGGTCGGGTCGTCGCTCAGGTACATTCCCGCCAGGTCCAAAGCCGTGGCGCCGGTGTTGGCGATCTCGATCCAGTCGTCGTATTCCCCCTGGGAATCGGCGTTCGATTTGCTGTTCGACGCCAGAAATTCGTTGATCAGAAGGGCGCCCTGCGCCTCCGGCGACCCTCCCCCCAGAGCCAGAAACACCACCACCACCCAACAACCGGCAATTCGAACCGACCGCGTGAAAAAATCGGGATACAACCGTGCAACACCCAACAGACTACGCATAGAAATCGTCCTTGTGTACCGGTGCTTGGAAGGTAATATAGGGAGTTCTCAGAGATTTTGCTGAGAGGATCTCTCCGCGGCCCAGACAACTGTGC
>DAOPYU010000188.1:6014-8521 GCA_035353095.1 Candidatus Sumerlaeota bacterium
ATAGTTTTTCCGCTTGACTCTTCCCGCCCAACCCCTCAGGATGAATCATCGCTCATTTTGCACGAGCAAATCTTGGGGATTGACGGAGGATTGTGTATGACTCGCTTCTTGAAACTGTGGATGCTTCTTCTGCTTTCAGGAATTCCGGTATTCGCAGGCGCCGAAGAGGCGCAACTGACCCTGCAGACCGGCAAAGTGGCCAACAAAATTGATGAAAAAATCTATGGCCACTTCCTCGAACACATTTATCACTCGGTGAACGGCGGGTTGTGGGGCGACCTGATCTGGAACCGGACCTTCGAACAGAACAGCGCGGGACGCTGGTCGGTCGAGGACAACTGCATCGTCCAGAAAAGCCTCGACGAGAACCTGCGCCAGCCCCTGGGCGACCTCAGCTGGACCAATTACGAATACTCGCTCGAAGCCTGCAAAACCGGCGGCAGCGAGGGGTTTCTGATCCCCTTCCGCGTCAAGGGTGACACGGAGTTCTACTGGGTCAACTTCGGCGGGTGGGGCAACAAGCGCCACGCCATCGAACGCAGTCTGCCCGACCGCGGCAAGCGGGTCGTGGGGCCGGAAATCCCCGGCCAGATCGAGACCGGACGCTGGTACGCCATCAAGATCCGGTGCGAGGGCCCGAAGGTCCAGGTCTTTCTGGACGGCAAACAGGTGATGGAGATCAACGACCCGGAAGGCCCGCAAGCGGGCCAGGTCGGCGTGGGGACCTGGAACACCCAGGCCCGATTCCGCAACCTGAAAGTCACCTCCCTCGACGGCAAAACCCTCCTGGAGGGTATCCCGGCGGCGCTGACTCAGCAACCGGTCAAAATGCTCCACTGGGACACGTTCGGTCCGGGCAAAGTGGCCGTGGACACGAAGGAACCGCTCAACAGCCAGTACAGCGTGAGGATCGAGTCGGGCGCGCAGGAAACCGGAGTGGCCCAATCGAAGATTTGCGTCGAAAAAGGCAAAGGCTATGAGGGGTCGCTCTGGGCGCGCGGAGACGCCTCCGGCCGCGTGACAGTGCGTCTGCTCGACGGCAAGACCGTTCTGGCCGAGAAGAAACTCGGAGCGGTCAAGAAGGAATGGACCGAATTGCCTTTCACCCTGTCGCCCACGGCGGCCACCGCCAACGCCACCCTGCAGGTGGCCGTGAACGCCAAGGACGCGGTCTGGCTGGACCAGGTCTCGCTCATGCCGACCGAGTGGAAAAAAGAAGGCGGGTTCCGTCCGGACCTGGTGAAGGCGGTCGAGGGGCTCAAGCCGCCCATCATCCGCTGGCCGGGCGGCTGCTTCGCGTCGCCCTACCGGTGGAAAGACGGCGTGGGGCCGCAACACAAACGCGGCATCTACCCGCGTTCGATCTGGGACGACCAGGATGTCAACTCCTACGGCACCGACGAGTTCATCGCCATGTGCCGCAAGGTGGGCGCCGAGCCGCTCATCGTCGTCAACATCGGTACGAAAGAATGGAACGGTCCGGACGCCAAACGGGAGGACTTCCTCAAGGAAGTACTCGCGTGGATGGAGTACTGCAACGGTCCGGCGGATTCCGAATGGGGCCGTCAGCGCGCCGCGAACGGACACAAGGAGCCGTACAACGTCAAGTACTGGGAAATTGATAACGAAACGTGGCACATGAAGGCGGAGGATTACGCCACGGAAGTGAATATCTTCGCCGAGGCCATGCGCAAGGCCTGGCCGAAGATCCGTCTCGCGGCGTGCGGCAGCAATGGTTATGGGGACGGAGGAAACGGTCTGGCCTGGAACGCCAAGATCATCGAACTGTGCGCCGACAAGATTGATTACCTGAGCATCCACCACTATGAAGGACCGGAACGGTTCGCCGAAGGGCCGGGAATCTATGAAGCGTTTATCCGCAAGACGGGCGACCTGATCGCCAAGTCGAAAAACCCGAACCTGAAGATTGACGTGTCGGAGTGGAACGCCCAGAGCACCGACTGGCGCACGGGCCTTTATGCCGGGGGGATTCTCAACGCGTTCGAACGCTGCGGCGACATCCTCGAGATCGGCGAGCCGGCCCTCTTTCTGCGCCATGTGACCGCGACCGGGTGGGACAACGCCTTCATCAACTTCGACCAGAAGGGCTGGTTCCCCGCGCCCAACTACGTCGTGATGCAGCTGTGGCGCAACGCCTATGCGCCCAAACGCCTGGCGCTCGACGGCGAAACGAAGGGGCTGAATTGTGCGGCTTCGCAGTCCGAAGACGGCAAGACGGCCTACCTCAAGGCGGTCAATCCGACCGATAAACCCATCGCCGTGGCCCTGAAGGTCGAGGGCGCCGCGCCCGCGAAGGCCACGATGCAGATCGTTGCGCCCGGTTCGCTCCAGGCGCGCAACACCCTCGAGAAGCCCGACGCGGTGAAAGCCGCCGAGGGGAAGGTTACGCTCGAGGGTGGAGTCGCCCGTTTTGAAATGCCCGCTTACTCGGCGGCGGTGGTGACACTGTCCGGGAAATAAAATCCCGACGGGCGTTCCTCAAACGG
>DAOPYU010000189.1:0-8417 GCA_035353095.1 Candidatus Sumerlaeota bacterium
CGACAACAAAAGTTCCCCTCCGCGCCTCGCACGCGAGAGCCAGACAAGTAAATCAAAAACGAAATTCCAAACCCTGAGGGGAATAATGAACAAGGGACACAGAAGGAATTGACGTCTCGGAGACGTCCCCCACACACACCTTGCGGTTTTCACAGTCAGGCTCCTCAACAGGATGACAACGGGAACATCAGCAATCACTCGAACAGGTACAATCGCAATCCAAGAACCTTACTCGTGTAGAACTCCCTCCCGCACAGACACATCGAACCGAAGAGTAACCAAATCTCGAAGAAACATCGGAAAACGCCTGAAACGACACAAACACCCACGAACCGACACAAACACTGGGAACAGAGACAGAAACACCCGCAGAAACCCTCCGGGTTTCCACACAGGGACACCCTCGCACACTTTATTTGACGGCGTCAAGAAAAATCGTCATAAAATTGTCAAAATTCAAGAAACAGACAAAAGCCCCTCTCCGCCCCGCCAAAAAACCGCCAATCCTTTTGCCGGATAGATCCTCCACACAACATCTCGTCCCCCCTGTCCCTTATAAGTCGCCCTCGGAATTTCCTCCGGATGAACACCGAAAAGGCTCTTGAAAACCGCTTCCGATTCCTGTCTAATACCGTTCATCAAGTCCAGTCCCGAGATGGAACCCAATCCTTCATGCCCCTTCAAACCTCCCCGATCCGACTCCTTTTCGTCTCCACTCCGGGAGCGTTCAGCCAGATGGCCCACGGTTTTGCCCGTTCCCTGGCCCAGGAACCCCTTTTGCTGACGAGCGCCTGCGCGCCGGAACAACTGGCAAACCCGCTCGCCCGTGACGTGATGGCCGAAATCGGAATTGACACCTCCGACCTGAAAACCGCTCCCCTCGATTCGCTGCTTGCCCACGAATTTGACGTTCTGGTCTCCCTGGGCGCTCCCATGCCCCAGATTCCCACCCTGCCCGGCAATCCGACCCGAGTCCACTGGACCCTGCCCGTTCCTCCCGCCCATCACCCGGACGCAACGGTTCTGAAAACCGCCTGGCTTCAGATACGCGACCAGATCCAATCCCTCGTGCGCGACCTGCTCCAGCAGGGGTACCTGAAAGCGCTCGCCGAAGCCAAACGCCAGGCCGATCTTATCCTGGAAAACCTTTCCGAAGGCATTGTGGCCCACGACCAGCAACGCCGAATCTTCTACTTCAATCAGGCCGCCGAAACCCTCACCGGGTTCAAACGTAACGACGTGCTGGGACGCGACTGCCATTCCGTCTTTCCGAACGGCTTTTGCGGCCCCCTGTGCCTCTACCGGGAACCCCTCGCGGATCTCGAACCCCCCAAGGTCGTCCGACAGACCCTCGATGTCACCACCCGCGAAGGAGAAACCCGACGAGTCAGCATGACCATCAACCCCCTTCGTGACAATCAGGGACAGCTGATGGGGCGCCTCGCCACCCTGGAAGACCGGACTCAGGATTGGGACACCCGGCGCAAACTCAACGAACCGGGCCAATTTGCCGGGATCGTGGGACGCGACAGCCGCATGGTCGAAATCTTTGAACTGATCCGCGATGTCGCCAAGTCCGACGTCTCGGTACTCGTTCAGGGGGAAAGCGGAACGGGCAAGGAACTCGTTGCCGCCGCCATCCACCGCGAAAGCGGTCGGGCCAACCGACTCTTTGTCCCCATCAACTGCGGCGCCCTGCCCGAAACCCTCCTCGAAAGCGAACTCTTCGGCCACGTCCGCGGCGCCTTCACCGGCGCCATCCGCGACAAGAAAGGACGCTTCGAACTCGCCCACGGCAGCACCATTTTCCTCGATGAAATCGGCGACATCTCCCCCGCCATGCAGGTCAAACTCCTGCGTGTCCTGCAGGAAGGCACCTTCGAACGCGTCGGCAGTGAAAAAACCCTCCATGTGGACGTACGCGTCATCAGCGCCACCAACAAAGACCTCCTCCAGGAAATCGCGGAAGGCCGGTTCCGTGAAGACCTCTATTACCGTCTCTGTGTGGTGCCCATTCTGATCCCGCCCCTTCGGGAACGCCGCATGGACATCCCCCTCATCGCCGAACACTGCCTGGAACGCGCCCTCGCCGAACGCGGACGTTCCGGTATCCAGATTTCCCCCCACACCCTTGACCTCATGATGGAATACGAATGGCCGGGCAATATCCGCGAACTCCAGAACTGGATTCAGTTCGCCCTCGTCAAGTGCAAGGGCGACACCATTGAACCCGAGCACCTGCCCCTCCAGCGTCCCCCTCGTGCTCCCCAGCCCATCACCCCCCTGCTCGGGAAACGGCGTAAACTCACCCTGGCCGAAGTACGCGAGGCGCTGGCCAAAACCCGGGGGAACAAACTGGCCGCCACCCACCTGCTCGGGGTTTCCAGAGCCACCCTCTATCGCTTCCTCGACGAACAGGCCGGACAATAGACCGGACCCATCGAGACAAAATGACACACCCCGTGTCTCGTTTGGATCAGATGAAACATTTTGCCACACATCCCTCCTGCATTCAGACCCGAATACTTCTTCTAACTCTCGTAAATTCAGGCTCAAATGCTATTGACAGAAAACCGACCGGACTGGCTGAAATCGTGCTTACAACTGTTTCAGGTATGAACACCCGAGGGTGGGAGAAATACCCTTCTCTTCGCTTCTTCACAAGGAGTCAACTTTCCATGAGTCAACTTTCCATGCAAAAAACGGCTACGCGCCTCATCGCTCTCCTTACACTCGCCATTCTGTCGCTTCTCTCTCCCTTCCTGCATGCGCAAAGCAGCTTCTTCAACGAAGCATCCAACCCCTTCTCCGATTCTTCTGTACCAACCGATCCCTTCACCACCAGCGCGACCCTCGAACACCAGACGGCGGGAGGCCTGCTTCTGAAGGTGACCTTCACGGTCCCACAGGAACACTACCTTTATAACGATTCCCTCCGGGTGGAAACCACCGGCCCGGCCCGGCTACAACCGCAACCCGCCCCCCCCGCCCACAAGAAACTCGATCCGATCACCCAGCAGGAAGTCCAGGTTTATGAACAGAACGTCACCCTGCTCTACGACGTTGAAGCGCCTCCTACGCTCAAGTCCCTGGCTCTCTCCATCTCCCATCAGGGGTGCAACAAAAACCTCTGTTACCGCCCCACGACCAGCAAACTGGACCTTCCCCTCTCGGCCACAACTTCAACCTTGCCAACCGCCGCTCCCCCCGATGCCAGTCCCAAGACGTCCTCTGTCTCCCTTCAGCCGAAGCAGGATGCAGACCCGACGATAACGGCTCTCCCTTCCCCCGGAGACGCGTGGCAGAAAGAGATCCAGAACTTTTCGATCATCGGCAAGACCGAAGGGTACCAGAAAAGCGAAGCGTTTCTCGAATTCCTCGACCGTTCCCTGAAAACCGACGGGGCCGCTCCCGAGACCCTGACTTCCCGTCTCGAAAATGCCGGCTTCTGGGCCTTGATCGGCCTGATCCTGATCGGCGGGCTGGCGCTCAACCTCACCCCCTGCGTTCTGCCGATGATCCCGATCAACCTGGCCATCATCGGCGCTGGCGCGCGGGCCAGTTCGCGGGAACGGGGATTTGCCCTCGGGGGCGCTTACGGCGCCGGCATGGCGCTCACCTATGGCGTGCTGGGCCTGGCGGCGGCCCTGACAGGCGCCCGGTTCGGCGCCCTGAACAGTTCCCCGTGGTTCAATCTCGCCATTGCGGCTCTCTTTGTCTTCCTCAGCCTGGCGATGTTTGACGTCTTCTCCATAGATTTCACCCGATTCCGGAAAGGAACCGCGGGGGGGAATGGAACCCAGGTCGGTTTCTTCACCGTCTTTTTCATGGGGTGCATCTCCGCCCTGTTGGCAGGCGCCTGCGTGGCGCCCGTCGTCATCGCCGTGGTGGTCTCGGCCAGCAAAACCTACGCCGCCGGGAACCCCGGTGGTCTGGCCCTCCCCTTCCTCCTCGGTCTGGGCATGGCGCTCCCCTGGCCCTTCGCCGGGGCGGGCCTTTCGCTTCTGCCCAAACCCGGTAACTGGATGAACCGGGTCAAGCAGGCTTTCGGAGTTTTAATTCTGGGCTTTGCCGTCTATTACGGACATCTGGGCGGAGTCGGTCTGTGGAAATCTGTCCAGGCGTCCCAGACCGCTCAGGCGGCCACCCCGCAAACGGCCAATGCAGAAGGTTGGTTTACAGCCCTGGCCCCCGCTCTGGCCCAAGCCCGGCAGGAAAACAAGCCGGTCTTCATAGACTTCTGGGCCACCTGGTGCAAGAACTGTTCGGCCATGGACGCCAGCACCTTCCGCGATCCGGCCGTACGGGCGCGCCTGGAAAAGGATTTTATCCGAGTCAAGTTCCAGGCTGAAAACGAGCAAATCCCCGGGGTCAAAGAAGCCCTGGAACACTTCCAGTGCATCGGCCTGCCCACCTATGTGATCCTGAAACCGAAGCCGTAACGCATCCCTCTCCCCGTTTTTTTCCGGATACCGGACATGGGAAACCGACATCTGGCGGAAAGAAAAGTCCCAGACGGCCTCCACCGTCTGGGATTTTTCCCTCCTCTCCTTCCCTCACCCGATATCCCTCCCCTCAATAAATCCACCACAGGGGCGATTTTTTGACCGCCACGATCTTGAAAACCTTTCCCTGTGTTCCATAGGGCCCCAACGCGGTACTGGCACACAGATAGATATTCCCGCGACGGTCCTGCCCGAACCCTTTCACGAAATACCCCAGGGGACGATCCGGCTGGCCGATTCTCAACTCCCGGATCTGGTCACCCGGCGAGTCCAGATAAAAGAGCCGTCCGGATGGAGCATCGAACCTCCGAGTGAAATCTCCAAAAACATAACGCCCTTTCAGACCCGCAATCGCCCCCGCCCGGTACACATACCCCCCGACCACCGCCAGGCCGTCCCCGTGGTCGTATTGCGCCACCGGGTCCACGGGCACCCTCGAGGGTTTGGGGTCCACCGGCTGGGTCACCACCCGACCATCCCCCGCGCCATTGGCATCGAAAAAGAAACCCCCTTCCCGGTACCGCCAGCCGTAGTTGTTTCCCCGCGTGACCCGGTCTATTTCCTCCACCTGGTTCTGTCCCACGTCGCCCACATACAGATCGCCCGTCACCAAGTCGAAACAGAAACGGTAGGGATTGCGGAACCCGTAGGCGTAGATTTCATCAATTCCGGTCTTGCCGACAAACGGGTTGTCAGCGGGAATACCATATCGCCCATTCACCGAATTGGTCGTACCATCCACCGCGATCCGCAAAAGTTTTCCCAATACCGTCTCGATACTCTGGCCGTTGCCGTAGGTGGCATGTCCCTCCCCCTGATCGTCGGCGTTTCCCCCGTCTCCCAAACCGATATACAGATACCCGTCCGGCCCGAACACCATGTCCCCGCCATTGTGGTTGAACTGCGGTTCGTCCAGCCGCAGGATCTCCCGCCGGGAGGACAGGAGGACGGAATCGGTGTTCTGCGGGTCCACCTTCCATTCCGCAATCACGCTCTGGTGATCGTTCTGACCGGTCGTCCGAGCCACGGGAAAATCCGCCGTTCCGGACGTCGGTTCCGACGTATAGGTAAAGAGCCGCCCATTCGTCAGGAAGTTCGGATGGAGCACCACCCCCAGAAGCCCCCGCTCGTCATAATCATTCTCGTCGAAGCTCCCCAGAACGCCCAATTTGACCAACCGATTCCGCACATCCAGAAACGGGGGATCGAGACGCTGGCCGTTGCGAACGGTCACAACCAGGCCCGACTGGTCGTACACCAGAAGACTGCCGGAGGTATCGCCCTCGTCCAGAACTCCCAGGGGGGCGGGCAGTCCCTCCACCAGGGTCTCCAATTCGATGGCGATCGTTCCCTTCGGCACATCGGGCAACGGATCGGGGATCGGCTCGGGAGGCAGGGGCACCAGGAAACTGCCCCGCATCATGCTGGTGTGAATACTGCACCGGTACCCCGGACTCTTTCCTCCCTCCTGCATGGCGGAAAACAAGGCCGGAGTCAGAGTAAACTCGACCACTCCCCCGGCCAGATCCTGCCAATCCACCCCCGCATCGGATTCCCAACTGCCCGTCCCCCCGCCCTGATACAGCAGAACCGTATCGTCCGCCGAACTGGCCCCTTTCGCCAGAATCTGCAAGGGGTGCGAAACCGGGTTGACCACCGTGACCCGGTAACGCTTGCCGGTCACCAGATTGATCGTGGGATTGTTGACGGGCAGAGGCCCCGCATACAGATCGGTCGAGGAAACACTCGTCAGGGTATAGGCAATATAGGAATCGTTATCGAACGTCCACTCGGCATCGAATGCGGCGTCTGCCGGGAAGGCAAACACCCCCATGAACGCCAGAATCATGAAAACACACCGGAAGAAAGTCCCTCCACCCGCGAACTGTGCGCGCCCCATTGCCAGTTCCCCCCTGCTGGAAAAATTCTCCGTCCCGGAATATTTCCCAGAAAACGGTCCGATAGATTTATCCCTTTGACGGAATCCATCATAAGACCGGAAGGCCACAGGAGGCAAGACAAACCCGCTCGTTCAACAAAAAATTCCGACCGCCAGACCGTTCCACCCTGGCGGAACACCCCCATCCCCTATTCGGACACCCGCCGCGTGTCCTCCGGCTCTTCAACCACAGCCAAATCCGCCGGGCGGGACTGGAGGCGCGCCTGGGCCAGACCCGCCAGCCAGGCGCCCACCAGGACCGATCCCCCGCCGGCAATCTGGACCGCCGAAAGACGGTCCCCATAGATCAGCACCGACCCCACACACGTGATGAAAGGCGTCAGCAACATCAAAGTACTCGACACCACCGCCTTGATCTCGCGCAGGGCGGCGTAAAGCGTCGTGTGGGCCACGATGATGTTGACAAACGCCGTAAAGACCATCCACCCGAGCGGTTCGAGGGGCGCCGTCCAGAGATCGGAAGGACGCCCGAATTTCAACATCAGGAGAATCATCACCACACTGGTCATCCAGGACACATGGGTAAAGGAAACAATTGGCGGCACATCGCGCACCAGCCGCTTGATCATGAGGGTATAGACCGCCAGAAAGAAGGCATACCCCAACGCAATGGCCACCCCGATCCAGAACGAAGTCTGGCTGACCTGCAGCCGCGACAGAATCTCCGGGTCCTGCCCGGCAATAATCGCCACCAGCCCGACCAGCCCCAGTACCGCCCCCAGCAGGAATCCCCCCGAACGGATAATCGGGCGCTCATCCGCAAAAAACAGAAACGAAAGAAAACAGACAAACAGAATACTCGTGCGCACGACCAGACCGGCCACCGACGGGTAGAGAAAGTAAAACATGGACGCATACGTGATCTGAAGCCCCACATTGGGCAAAACCACCAGACCGAGTTTGATCCACTGGCCACGCGTCAGACGAAACGAGGTCCGGCGCTGAAACGGAACGGCCAGAAGCAGCATGAGCGCCGCGCAGGAATACCGGAAGGCGTTCTGGGTCCAGGGATCGTAAAACCGCGTGAAGTACTTGATGAAGAGCGGTCCAATTCCCCATAGCACAATACTGAACAGGAGAACCATCAAGGCCTTGGAGTGAGAAGGGGAAGAAGAATTCATAACCCGATTCCAGAACAGGGAACGGCAATTTCACCGCCCTCGTCAATACAGAAGAACAGCCTGCGTTTTCTGAACAAAACCCGCGGCCACCCCAGAAAACAGTAGCCCAGAAGGTCCGGATACCGTAACATAACCCTCGCTGAATGCAAGACGCTTGTGCAGAAGACTCAGTTCACCCGTCTCAAGAGAACCGTTTCCCGTTCTCGACTTTCAGGAGGATTATTTATGCAGGTGGAAGGCCAGCACTACCGCACCGTCTGGATGGAAGGCGGAACCATCCGAATGATCAACCAGCCCCTCATCCCCCATCGCTTTGAGATCATAGACCTCCACACGACCGACGAAGTGGCCCACGCCATCCAGACCATGATCGTGCGCGGCGCGCCCGCCATCGGCGCCACCGGCGCCTACGGTCTGGCTCAGGCGACCCTGAACGCCTCGGGAGCCAACTGGCGCGATCAGGTGGACGCCGCCGCCCGGCAACTGGCCGCCACCCGACCCACCGCCCGCGACCTGTTTTACGCCCTCGAACGGGTGCAGGAAGTCGTCCAGCAGGCGCCCGACCTGGACAGTGCCCGCCAGGCGGCGGTCGCCTGTGCCACCCGGCTGGCCGAAGAAAACGCCGCCGCGTGCGAAAAAATCGGCGAACTCGGCGCGGAATTGATCGAAGACGGGTTCCGGATTCTCACCCACTGCAACGCCGGCTGGCTCGCCACGGTGGACTGGGGGACCGCCCTGGCCCCCATCTACAAGGCGGCGCGGCAGGGGAAAAAGGTGTTCGTCTTCGCCGACGAAACCCGCCCCCGCTGCCAGGGCGCCAGCCTGACCGCC
>DAOPYU010000190.1:0-8416 GCA_035353095.1 Candidatus Sumerlaeota bacterium
GGAACAGGAAACCGATGCCCCAGAGCGCGGGACGCACATAATCCTGCCACTGGAAACGCTTCGTGGCGCCCGGACCGCCTTCTCCCGCCACCTCTTCCGCCATATTGAAGGGGAAACACTTCACCGCGACCGTATCGCCCCGCTCTTCATTGGCCCCGATGATCCCCTTCACGATGCCGTTGAAGTTTTCGAGTTCCTGCTCGCTCAACACATTCGGCGTACTGGTGACGTTGCCCTGGGCATCTACCTGGAAACGCGTCAGAACCGAATTGCCCTTTGCATCCTTGACCACCGTCTTCGGGCTGTCGAGGAAAACCGACGCGGAAATCCGCTTGACGGCATACTCGGGGTAAACGGTCTTCACTTCCTTCTTGCCGACATCATAGTTGATGATCTTGCCCGAAACGTACTCCAGCCCCTTCGTGGTCGTCGTGGCCGTCGTGGTCTGCCCCGGCGCCATCTGCTTGGTGACCCCCACAATTCCCGTCTCGAGTTTACCGGGCGAAGGGTGACTGCTCGTCACTTCGAGGGCTTCGGAGATCGGCACCAGGTTCTTTTTATCAATAACAGTCTCGGTCTGTTCCTTCTTGGTGTAATCGTATTCGACCGCGACCCCCGCCTGCACGTGTCCCTCGCCGAAGGTCGGCTCGAAGGTGGTGACGATTTTCCGTTCGAGTTCCTTTTCCAGATCGGTCTTCTGTTTGTGGAAAATATCAAAGCGTTTCTGCGTTTTCTGCAGTTCCGCCACTTCAGGATCAATTTTAACAGGCTCTTCCTGTTTGGTCAAGTCCTTGCCCGAATCGTCTGTGACGAACACGTTTTCGGGCTTCAACTTCTGGACACTGCCCGCGATGAAGCACTGGACACTCTTGACTTGCTCGCGCGTGATTTCCGCCTTGGGCATGAGTTTCAGCATCACCGAGGCGCTGGCGCTCTGTTCTTCCTTGGCAAAGACCGTCTCGGGTGGCAGGTTCAGCTGCACTTCGGCATCCTTGACGATCTTGATCATCTTCAGGGTTCGGACCAGTTCCCCCACCAGGGCGCGCTGCTTCTTGACACTCAGCGTGAAATAGGTGCTGCCGAAATCCTTCTCATCGAAAAGTTCCCACCCGGCGTTCTTCCCCGAGATTTCCAGCTTGGGCGCCAGGTCCAGGCGCAGCCCGAGCGCCCGTTCTCCCGGCGCATTGCCCTGGGGCACATACACGCTCCACCCCTCGGCCTTTTCGACCATCTGGGCTTCGACTCCCCGCGTCTTCAATTCATCGCGGACCTGAGTCGCCTGCGGGGTGTCGAGCCCGGCATAGAGCAGCTCGTGCGGCGCACCTTTCCGGTAATACATCGAAGCGACCACCCCGGCGCACAAAACCAGCAACAGCCCTCCCACCGCCAGCAATTTTGCCGTTTTGCTCTGTTGGGCCAGAATCTCCAGAAAACGCGCTTTCAGATCCTGCATGTTGGGGAAAGCCATGATCCCACCTCGTCTCCACAGGGTATTACACCCCTCCCCTTGACCCGTGGCGCCTGAGCGGACCGGGAAAGGGGAGAAAGCAAACGTGGGGCCGCGCTCCGGCATCCGGCGCAGGGCGACCACGTTCATCCTGATTTGTTATCGGGAGCAGAAAATGGCAGGCTGCTCCCTTCCGGAAAAAGGGCCCTGAGGGAAACCCGGAGTCTCGACCAGAAGCGGTGTGCCGTCTGGAGATCCCCCGGTGCGGCATTCCCAAAACAGGACCCTCTGTGCCTGCGATCCCCCGGAAGGTTCCTGTTCAGCGGCGTGCGGAAGGGAATCCGGGGAAACAAACTCGCAAGCGACACTTTTCGGAGCGCGGCCGGGGTGCGCCCGGCCACGTTCCGTTAAATCTGCGTGCGCATCACATCCTGATAGGCGGAAACGATCTTGTTGCGCACTTCCATCATCATCTTGAAGGAGACACTGGCCTTCTCGACCGCCAGGATTGTCCCCTGAATGTCGTCGGTACGGCCCATCGCCAGGTCTTCCGTGGCCTGGTCGGCTTCGTTTTTCAGATTGTTGACCTCGGTGATCGAGTCTTTCAACATGTCGGAGAACGACGCGCCCTCGGCAGCGCCCGCCTGCGGGGCTTTCGAGGCCGCCGGCCCGATAATGTCCAGTTCCGGTTTGCCCACCCGGAACGCCGGGTCCAGCATGGAACGGATTTTCTGGATGGAGAGATCGTCAGCCATGATACGGCTCCTTGATTACTTCCTGTGCGTCAGTTGCTGCCGTCTTCTCGTCCTTGCAGGCCCACGGCCGGGCGTTGGATTCCTCAATCTCGCCTACTGCTTGATGATGTCGAGCAGTTGCGAAATCATATCGCGGGTATTCTTGACCACCGCCAGATTGCTCTCATAGCCGCGAGAAGCCGTGATCATATCGGTCATTTCGGCGGCTACACTGATTTCCGGATACGCCACATACCCCTTCTTGGGACCGCTCTTGAGCGCATCGGGATGGGTCGGATCATAGGTCCAGCGGACATTGGGGTCTTCTTCGACTCCCGCCACCCGGACCCCTTCCAGCTGGGTCTCGGCCAGACGCGTCGAGAACTCCGGTTCCGGTCCCGCCTGAGCCATCTCGGTGGTCTGACGCGCGGTGGTCAGCGATTCCTGAAACAGCTGGGGCGCCTGGGCCTGAAACCGCACCATGCGGCGCAGATACGGTCCCGTTCCGTCGGGACGGCGCGTCGAGTTGGCGTTGGCCAGATTCGACGCCACCACCGACATGCGCACACGCTGGGCGCTCATGCCGGAAGCCGCGATTTCGATGGGAAGCAGATCGTGCATGATCACGTCCTCGATACGCTATCGAGAATTTCGCGCACGCCGGCCAGGCGTTTGCTCAGGAGCCGCGAAGCGGCCCCGAAAAGCTGGGTGTTCATCTGCATGCGGCCCATTTCGAGTTCCAGACTCACATTGTTGCTGTCATTGCCGACCGAGTGGTCGTCCCCAGCCGCAAACACAATCCCCTGGTTCTGCTGAGGCGCTTCGTGGTTGAGCGCATGGTTGTCGAAATGCCACTCACTCGTCCGTTCGAGTTCGAGAGGTGGTTGTTCTTCCTGCTGTTGGACGGCCTGGCCCATCAGGTTTTCCATCGTGGCCTTGAAGTCAATCTCTTTGGCCCGGTAGCCCGGGGTTTCGGCGTTGGCAATGTTCGACGCCAGCAGATTCTGGCGCAACATGCGCACCTCGAGACTCTTCTCCAGGATCTGGTTTGTTTTTCCAAAAAGTGCGTCTATCATCGTCAAACCTTCCTGGGGATCGGGCGCCAATTCGCAGGCGAATCGGCAACTCTTTCCGCTCCCCGCGCTTAAACGCAAGAGTGGGACCAGACATCGGGACAAAAACCCGGGAAATCCCGGAAGATCCATGCCTTCCCCGAAATCTGGGCTTTTTTACATAACATCTGTTTCATCAGTCATCTATCCTGTTGGTCGAGCGGTTCCCCAACCCCCTCTTCCCCCTGTCTGGACACGGGGGAAGCCGTCGAGAGTGTCAAATCCCTGACTCAGACGGGAAAGGGGGGCCGACTGCCGGTCATTTTTTCCCGTCCGGACCGATTCTTCCTCCGGTCCCTTTCCTTCACTCTCTGCCTCAGAGCGCAGCGCTCTGGGGTTCCTGACTATCGGCCCCCAGCCCGTACAGATTCAACTTGTTCCGAATGGTCCGCACGCTCACCCCCAACAGATCGGCGGCCCGGGTCCGGTTGCCATTGACCCGATCGAGCGTGCGGAGAATCAGCCGCTTTTCCATCTCTTCGAGCGTGATGATTTCCTCGCCGGGGAACAGGGATTCAAGGCTTTCTTCCCCTTCCGCGGAGGCCTCCGTTGTCGGAGCGGACTGGACCTCGCGGATTACGGCTTCTTTCTGAGCCGGCCGCGCGGGAAGTCCCATCGAAACCGGCACGGGCTGGAATCCGGCCTGCAGGAAGATGTTGTCCGGGGTAATTTCATCGCTCTTGCACAACAGGACGGCGCGTTCGAGGAAGTTCTCCAGTTCGCGCACGTTGCCGCGCCAGGGGCGTTCGAGCAGGTGGGCCTGCATCGCCTCGCTCAGGTGTTTGCGGGGCCGACGGTTGACCCGGCACAGACGCCGCACAAAGAACTCGGCCAGGGGCAGAATGTCCTCCGGACGATCCCGCAGGGGCGGAATCTCGATGGAAATCACCTGCAGGCGATAATAGAGGTCCTCGCGGAAGTTCCCCTTTTCGACAAACTCAGTCAGATTCCGGTTGGTCGTGGCAATCACCCGCACATCGAGTGAAATGGGCCGCTGCGAACCGATGGGGTCAATCTCACGTTCCTGGAGCGCGCGCAGCAGTTTGGCCTGCAGGGGGAGAGCCATTTCGCTCACTTCGTCCAGCAGGAGCGTCCCGTGGTTGGCCAACTCAAACTTTCCTTTGCGCGAAAGCACCGCCCCCGTGAACGACCCTTTCTCGTGCCCGAACAGTTCGCTCTCGAGCAATCCCTCGGGCAGGGCGGCGCAGTTCAACGCCACGAACGGCCCGCGCGATCGCCCACTGTAACGGTGGATGTACCGGGCCAGCACTTCCTTACCGGTTCCGCTCTCGCCCTGGATCAGGACCGTCGCGGTCGAATCGGCCACCTCGCGCGCCAGCGCCAGAACCTGCCGCATTCGCAAACTGATCGCGATGGGGTCCACCCCTTCGCCGGTCCGCGCATCGTCCGCCTCCGCGGGATCTTCGGGCGACAGGGAAGCCAGAGTGGCCGTTTCGCGTCCGATCTGAAGATGTTTGGCCACCACCTCCTCGACCGCCTCACTCGAGAACGGCTTGAGCAGGTAGTCCACCGCCCCTTTCTTCATGGCGTCCACGGCGTCTTCGATGGTGCCGTAGGCGGTCATGATCAGGGCGGGCATCTGAGGCCAGCGAACCCGGACGCGTTCGAGCAGTTCCATGCCGGTCATCTCGGGCATGCGCACGTCGCTCAGAAGCAGATCGAAGCGTTCGGCTTCCAGACAGTTCAGGGCGGCCAGTCCGTCCTTCGCCACGGTGACGTCGTAGCCCTGGCGTTGAAGCACCTCGCGCAACGCGATTTGCATGCCGACTTCATCGTCCACGATCAGGATGCGGGGGGTCATGAGTCTTACTCCTTGGGAGAATGCGTATTTCCGGAAAGGGGGCCGAATCGAACCCGCCCTTTCTCAACTCCAGACTGAAATTGCGCCACCGGTCAGGCGGCGGTCTTGCCGGGCCGGACCCGCATGGCCCGGACCGGTTGTTGCGAAGCGGTCTCGGCCACCAGAGGCTGGGCGGACCGAACCGGGGTTTTCATCGGCAATACGAGGGTGAACAACGCACCCCCGTCGGGACGGTTTTCCGCCTCAATGCTGCCGTGGTGCGAGGAGACGATGTTGTGAACAATCGTCAACCCCAGCCCCGTTCCCTTACGCCGGGTGGTAAAGAACGGATCAAAGATCTTTCCGAGCGCCTCGGGTGTGAACCCCGGTCCCGAGTCCCAGATCTGAACCTCGACCGACTTGCAGTTCGGAATACAGCGCACCCCAAGCAATCCCTCTTCCGGTGTCGCCTGAATGGCGTTCAGGAACAGATTCAGGAACATCTGCTTGAGCAGTTCCGCATCGGCCCACAGGGGTACCGGCACGCGCGGTTTCGCCTCTCCCGGCGTTCCGTGGTGGCGTTCCACCCGAATGCGTTTCTGGCGCAGGGCGTGTTCCGAGAAAAGCAGCGTCTCATCAATCAACTCGTTCAAGTCGAACGAGGAACAGCACAGCCGCTGGGGCCGGGCGAACTGCAGGATATTCGACACGATGTGGTCCAATACCCGCACACCGGTGCAGATGTGTCCGGCCAGGGGGCCGTTGGTCGGGTCGTCTGCCAGGTCGCGCTGGAGCATGGAGGCAAATAACTCGATACTGCCCAGCGGGTTGCGGATCTCATGGGCCACATTGATGGCAATCTCGCCCATGGCCGTCAGGCGGTTGTTGCGCGTGGCCTGCTGTTCGAGACGCCGCACATCGGTCACATCCTCGACCAGAAAAACCGCCGCCACCTCGCGGACTGAATTGAACAACGGCGAGAGGAGATCCAGTTCGCCGTTCCCGTTCCGGGCGCCGGTGGGCACAATCCGGATGCTCAGGGTCCGGCGGCGCCCGTCGCGGGCCCGCTCGATGTCCATTTCCAGCACCTGCTCGGTGGTAAGGCCCGTGCTGACCGCCAGCGACAGAATATCAAGCGGATCCTCGTAATCGCGCTCTTCCTTGGACCGCAGGGGCGTATGAGCCGGAATCAGAAGGTCCAGAATGGACATGTGGGCCACATCCACCTGAGCGCACTCCAGAATTTCAGCCGCGCGGCGATTCAGAGAACACACACCCCCCTGCCGGTCGGCGCCTACCACCCCGATCGGCAGACTCTCCAGAAGGGTGGACAGGTACCCCTGCATGCGTTCGTTTTCTTCCAGTTTCTGGCGCAGACGGTTGTTGGCCTCTTCCAGTTCCACATTCAGGTCCGAAATGCGCTTTTCGAGGTAGGAGTATTGCCGTGTGAAAGAAGTCGTCGCGTCATTGAAGGCGCGAAAGGCTTCCTCGAGCTGCGTGAAGGCCGCCGGGGGCAATCCCGACTCGAAGGCGGAACTCAGGCATGCCAGACCGGGTTCGGCAAACGGCAGCGACGGTTGTACGCCAGTGTGCGCGGCGCCAGGATGCGCCTCGGGGGTTTGTGTGATCGTCGTCATGACCGTGCCCTCCCTTTCCTGCTTTTGGGGAAAAGGTTCGGAGAAACCGCCTCCGAGCCCCAGATTCTCATTTCGCTGCGGCGGGTTCTGCGCCGCCCGTGTTTTCCTGCAGCCGCAGAATGTCCGCCGACTGTTTGGCCATCCGGGTCCAGAACGACTCTTTCTTGCCGGTTTTGGCCAGGGTGTCGTACTGTTCGAGCGCTTTGGCCTTCTGGCCCGAGGCTTCATACACCTTGCCCAGCTGGTAGCGCGCCGATTCGGCGTTTTCGCCGTTCGGATAGTTGTTCAGGTACTGTTCGTACGACTTGGCCGCCTTGGCGAAATCCTGAATGCGCTGGGCATTCTCGCCCATGCCCATCAGGGCGTTGCCGACCCATTCTTCGGACGCCGCCGTCGCGACTCCGGCTTCCTCGAGGGCGCGGATGCTGGCCAGGTACATGGTGAAGGCCTTGTCGTACATCAGGGCGCTTTCGTATTCGGTGGCCGCCTTGGTATAGAACTCGATGCGGTCCTTCCAGGGAATCCCCTGGAGCGAGGCGCCCTGCAGGTAAACCTGAGCGGCATAGGCATGCTGGTTTTCATTCGCATAGACCGGTCCCAGAAGTGTCAGAACCCGGGCCTTGGTCGCATCGTCGTAACCCGGTCCCAGCAGGGTGGGCGCATTGGCCTTGAGGGACTCGGGGTTTTTCGGGTCCAGCAGCAGCTCGCGCCGCAGGTACTTGACCCCTTCCTGCTCTTCGGGAGTCAACTGTTCGAGCGGGCCCATTTCATCGAGCACTTCCCCGGCATGCTTGCGCAGGTTCGCATCGAGGAAGATCCGGGCGCAGGTCAGTTGGATCTCCTTGCGCCGGGGGTGGTCCTTGAGGAAATCGTGGAAGGTCAGGTAGGCCCGCAGCGCCAGCCAGTCCTCGCCGTTCTGATGGTACCCCGTCATGACGTCCGGAATGATGTTCCAGACGGTGTCGCGCAGTTCCTGGGCGTAATGGGCGGGCAGTTTTCCGGGTTGGAGAAGCGGCAAAATCAGTTCGAGTGCCTCGGCGTTGCGGGCCGGATCGCTCTTGCCCAGCGCGAGAAGAAGCAACGCCTTGTCCCGCAGCAATTCGGCTTCCTGCCCGATACGGAACACATTCTCCAGCAGGCTGTCGAAGGTCTTGAGCGGTTCCTGATAATCTTCGTAGGGAACATCCGGCAGCAGTTTCCCGGTCTGCTGCAAGTCCCGCAACGCATAACGCGCAATGGCCAGACGGGCGGCATACACCTTGTCGCGCTGCGTCGTGGTCGGTTCGACTTTCGGTTCGCTGATGACCGGCAGGAGGGGATCCCGGCGCACCTTGATCGGTTCCCGGGGCTTGCCCATTTCGGCCACCCGGTTGTAAATCCGGATGGCGTCCTTGCGATTGCCGGCATCGGTCAGAATCTTCGCGTACTCCATCAGGGAGTCCATGTCGTTGCAATCTTCCAGGTAACTGCGGAAGGTATTGTCCAGACGCGTCGAGGGGTTGGCCAGATTGATCAGGGTCGTACTGGTACGCTGGGCGGCCAGCGCCATGTGGCCGCGCATCACGACCGGCCAGACCGTATTACTCCCCCGGGAACTGGTGGCCGTGGCCGTTTCCATCAGGTCCAGCGCCCGGGCGTAATTGCCCCGCCGATACTGAATTTCGCCTTGCAGGAAAAGCACCAGC
>DAOPYU010000191.1:0-8373 GCA_035353095.1 Candidatus Sumerlaeota bacterium
GAATAGCCGTCAATGGAGAGCGTTTTTTGCATGGCGATGTCCCTTTCTTTCAGTCTATTTGCCTGGACACTCCTGAGTGTCGGCGCCCGAAATCGTCCGGGTCAGCCTCGTGCGAACACACCCTTTGGGCAATCGGATAAATCGGCTTTGAAGAGGCCATTCTTTCCCCTGAAGCAAGAGACCGCAAAATTAGAAGCGGAAACCACATTCCCCCTGTAAAAACTATCGGAACAGAGGGCTGACTTCAACAAGAATTTCCGGAATGAATCGGACGGTTTCTGTGTGGAACAATAAGGTTATGGCCGGTTTCGCTGCACTTTCAGGGGGGAGGAAGAAAGAAATCCCCGGCAGAAGTGTTTCTGCCGGGGATCGTGCGTAGTCCTGTTTTATGAACAGCCAGAGGCTCAGGAATTGTGTTCGACGAACGAAGTGTGGTCGCCTCCCACGAACTTGATCGGGCTCTTTGACCAACCCTCCCCGATGATTTTGGGATTCTCGGGGTAGAGTTTATTGGGTTTCTTGGTCGCGAGTTGGAGGATTGATCCCCCATAATTGGCGTAAAGATTCCCGTTGTCCCATTCCCCGCCCGCTACGAAGAAGGCCTGAATCCCGATGTCTCCGTAGGCCAGCCGGATGTTTTTGGCGGGCATGGAAGCCCACATGCCCGAGGCGAAGAGAGTATCGGCCTGATTATACTCGTATCCGGTCTGGCCGCCGATGAAGTGATAATAGCTCCCCAACCGGTACCGGATGAACTTGGCCTGAAGTTTGGTGATTTCCCCATCCACATAGTAACCCGCTCCCAGAATATCTCCGCCCGTGATCGTGGCCGAGAAGGCGGGACCTTGAATCTCCACATAGTCCGGGAAGAGCGTTCCGCTGTAGAATTCCTTGTAGGTCTTTCCGCTGTCGGTGATGGTGAAGAGCACCCCTTTACCCGTGATCGAACAGGCCTTCGTCGGATTCTGGGCAAAGATCTTGTAGGGCATCATGGCGGAACCGACCGAACTGTCGGAGGTCAGATACCAGGGGCCACCGCCCGTACAGGAAAGCTGCGTGAGTTCTTTGGCCCAGATGTAATTGTCTTCGGTATAGGGGATATAACTCAGGCTGACGTCCTTGTTTTTCGAGGGGTTGACCCAGGCTTTGGAGGCCAGTTTGATCGTGACGGTTTGAGCGGGCGCCCAGAGTTCCATCAGGCTGACACCCGAGAGGTTGACGCTCAGTTTGGGCAGGCCACTGGCGGCTCGAGCCGTTGTGGTTTTCTGGTTGGCGAAAATGGAGGCAAAGAAGACACTGCCGCCCATGGTGGCCGAGGAGTTGGCCAAAGCGGCCATTTTGACGCTGGTGAGGTTACCGCCCACGATCATTTCTTCAATGTAAGCCTTGTCGGTCGAGACGGTTCCCAGATCGCCCTGGACGTTCAGGCGGGAGATATTGGCCTGGGTCGAAAGAGTTGTGAGGGTACCGGCTATGCGGACCTCGCGAATGTCCCGGTAACTGCTCAGCCCCTTGTGTTTTTTGATCTTGAGGGTTCCCACGGCATTCGGGTCGTCCAGGATGATCTGGCCCTCGTTGTTGATGGTGGGTTGGAGCGTGCGGTTATAACGGTCTTTGTAGGTGACATCGTACTGGGCGGCGATGTTGTAGGACGTCTTGATTTCCACGGCGGCGCAGGCGTTCTCGATGTTGTCCTTGTCGTCCTGCGAAAAGCCCAGATTATCGGCCGCGTTCAGCAGGGTGAAATACAAGTCCTCGTAGTCGGAACCGGAGTTGAGCAGATGGGTCTGGCACTCGTAGAAGAGTTGGGCGGCCTTGTCAATTCCAAAACCGGTGACGGTGTAACCGTTGAAGGTGTCCCCGTCGGTCAACAGGTAACAGAGTTTGTTTCCCACGCCGGAGTTGGTGTGGACGCCGCCGTAGTCGGCGGTCCCGTTGTAATAATACGAGCTGCTCATCGTATCGGGACATTCGTAGGCGGGCGGATTTTTCATGTCGCGGATGGCGCCGCCGATAGACGTCAGGTCTTCACCGATCAGCCAGCGGACGCTGGGAGAGTCGTTCCCGATCGAGTTGGTCAGGTCAATCCACTCCCCCCACATGTCGGACAGGGACTCGTTGATGGCGCCCGACTGATTCTGGTAAACCAGTTGGGATTCGTAATCGGTCACACCGTGCGTCAGTTCATGACCCACGACATCGTCGGCCACAATCCCGTCCCCGAAATACATCCGCTGGGTCACATTGTCCCAGAAGGCATTATCGTAGGGGGCGGTTTCTCCGGCTGGCACAAAGCGGACGGTGGCTTTGAGCGTCATGCCCCCGTTATCAATACTGTCGCGCTGGTGGTGGCTGAAATAGAAATCGTAAACGGAACCATAACAGTCGTAGGCCAGGTCGGCATCGGCAAGCCCCGAGGCCGGATCGCCTTCCGAGCGGATCAGGGTGCCATAGTCGTCGCCCGGAACGTTGTTACGGTCGTAGATTGCGCGGTCTTTGGCCGTGTATTGCAGAGTGTAGCGCACGGCAATGGCGCCCGAATGGGCGTTGACCAGTACGAATTCCCGGGGGAGGGGGCCGGAACTGGCGCTCACGATGGTTTTCCACACCAGTTGGAGGTCTCCCGAGTTGCCCACGAGCGCGGGTTCGTAGATCAGGAGTTGGGGTTCCGACGCGTTCAGCTGCGCCTGGGGATATTCGGCCTGCAACGCCTGAATCGCCGCGGTCTGAGCCGCCTGTGCGGTCAGGGTGGGCGAGAGGGACAGGCGGCCGGTATCGATCGGGGCCGAGTTGGTCAGGATGTCGCTCAGGACAAATGTGACCGCGCCCCGATTGACCTGAACCGTCATTTCACCCGCCCACACCGGGAGGCCCCCGTAGGTCTGGTTGAGCCGGATGTAGGTACGGTCGGTGTCGGTCCGCACACGCTGGGTCTGGAACTCGTTGAGAGAACCGGCCGATGTGAAAGCGCCCTGATACTGTTTGACGAAGGCCCGGGCGGTCTGAACCGCGTCCGTTCCGGTGTCGTCCGAAGCGCGCAACGAGGCTTTCGGGGAGGCGCTCAGATAGCGGATATGCCCGCTGGGCGTCCGCTCGGTTCTCAACGGTTCAGAGGGCGCCAGGGTCATTTGGGTGCGCTGCAGCTGGTGCAGGACGGTGGTCGCATTTGAAACGCGTTCCTTTTTCGTGGGGGAACCCGGTGCATTCTGGGCGTTGGCCGCCAGCGCGAGTCCGGCGAAGACCAGGGGGATGACGAGTAGCAGAAGGCCGATTTTTCGTTTCATGGGTTCTCTCGTTTCTGTGGATTCAAATGGAATTCTGTCCAGTGTTTCTGGACGAAAAAAACTCATCGTCTTTTCCCTTGCGTTGGCTGCAAGGAGGAGATGAGGATTTCGCGATTCTCCGTACCCGCGTTTTCCCGTGCTCCCATTCAGCGGGTTTATTCTAACTTTCTTCGCTTTTGTCTGCAAGCAATTGTTGCTTTTCCGGCATCTGACGGATGATTGGGGAGGAGGGGGAACGGACGGAGCCGGCTTCCCTCTCTCCCCTCCCTGTTCGACTCTCGATCGGGACGATTGTTCCCGGAAGTTTCGCCTTTCCCGTTTGGGGAGTTACGACTTCAGTGGGAATGCAAAGTTGTCGCATATTTTTCGTCTGGAAGCATGCTACTGCTTGCCATGTGGGGGGAGAACGTGGTAGGAAAGTGAAACTATCAGATGGGACAGCAGTTGTGTTCCAGACCGGATCTCGAATCGGTTCGAGAGCGTGGAAAGCCTCGGTGTCGAATCCGGCTTATCAAGTGGGGAAAAGGGAGAAAAAGACCATGTATCAGATTCAGCATTTGCTCGAATCCATGGTGAAATGTGGCGCGTCGGATATGTTTCTGAAAGCGAATGTCCCCCCCGCCTTGCGGGTGGATGGCCGGATCCAGCCGATGGACCAGCCTCCCTATTCGCCCGAGCGGGTCATGCTGATCGCGAATGAAATGATGAGTGAGGAGCAACAGGCCGAGTTCGAGGAATCCAACGATATGGACCTGGCGATTGCGGTGGCCGAACTGGGCCGCTTTCGTGTCAATGTTTACCGGCAGCGCGATACGGTCGCGATTGTCTTGCGTCATATCCCGGCGCCTGAGTTCAATTTTGATCAACTCAACCTGCCCCCCGCGGTCAAGATGCTTTCGGAGAAGCGTCGGGGGCTGGTGCTGGTGACGGGGATCACCGGGTCGGGCAAGTCCACGACGCTGGCCACGATGATCCACAGGATCAACGAGATGCGTCACTGTCACATTGTCACGATTGAAGACCCGATCGAATTCATCCACAGCGACCTGAACTCGATCGTCAGCCAGCGCGAGGTGGGGATTGATACCGAGAGTTTCGCCTCGGGGCTGCGCCATGTGCTGCGCCAGAGCCCGGATGTGATCCTGATCGGGGAAATGCGCGATCTCGAGACGATTCAGACGTCGATCGCTTCCGCCGAAACGGGCCACCTGGTTTTCAGTACGCTGCACACGACCGACGTGGTGCAGACGGTCGAGCGTATCATCAACTATTTCCCCGGTTACCTCCAGCATCAGATCCGCATGGAACTGGCGTTGACTCTGCAGGGGGTGATCTGTCAGCGCCTGCTGCCGCTGGCGCATCGCAAGGGGCGTATTCCGGCGACGGAGATCATGGTGGTGACGGCGATTATCCGCAAACTGATCCACGAGGGGAAGAGTCTGGAGTTGCGCGATTATGTCGCGGATGGCGGCCACGTGGGGATGATGACGTTCGACCAGTCGCTCCTGAGTCTCTATCGCGAGAACCTGATCACCTTCGAGGAGGCGTTGGCCAATGCCTCCAGTCCGGACGAATTCCGGCAGGCGGCCGACGGGATTACGTCGGGGGTCAAGGCGCGCGAGTTCAATCAGGATTTCTAGAATCTGGCGGGACAGTTTTCCCCATTTGGACGAGGACGTTCAGAAGGGGGCGTGGGTTGCAAAAAAAGGAGAATTCGCTCCCATTTTCATGAGAACGCATTCTCCTCATTTTTGTCTGCAGGTTCGTGCTCCCGAAGGCTGAGTCAGCCTCCGGCCCCGCCCCCTCAATTACACCTGAGGGGAGGCCGGCATCGAGTTCGGGGTGTCTTCCCACGAATTCTGCATCGTCACCTCGGAAACTTCTCCCAAGGTGTGAACGCTCGGTTTTTCATAGGATTTCTTTTCTACCATTGCGATCACCTCATTTCCCAAGTATAGAACCGGATTTGCCCTTTCCCGAAAGTTGAAGCCCATCCTATTCTTCCCGCTTTATTGTGGGGCTTCACACCACCCCCGTCAAGGCTTTTCTTGTAAGAGGGAAAGAATATATTCTCTTGATCCGGTCAGGGCTGGGTTCTATCTGCAACGAAACCTTGTTAGCGCGGCAGTGGAATGGTGTTGGAATCCGTGACAATATTCGTTTTGTCCGTGACATCTCCCAGTGTGGTGATTTCGGGCTTCGAGTAGTCTTTCTTCATTTGGGCTCACCCCCTCTCTGTGTTGTTTTATAATCGAACTGGTGGATCTGTTTTCAGTTCAATTCTCTCACACGCCGCAATTCTGCGACGTCCAAGTCCGGTTTGGGTTCAATGGAAAGGTGGGAAAGGTCTCGATCCCTTCGACCGTACCCACCAGCACTTTTCCCGATCGTGTCACCCACGCATGCGCTTCGAAATCCTGCGCGGCGGGGCGGGAAACCCCGATACACAGGTCGGCGGGCCGTCCCAGAAGGGCCAACACGACCACGGCCGTCAAGGCTCTCGGCAGGCACATGATCCTTCCGGGCATCCAGGTGCAGGCTCTTTCCACGGACAGGGCGACCAATGCGTCAAATCGTTCATCGAGATAACCTTCCGCCCCCCGGGGGCCATGTACCGCGAGCCATTGGCAGAAACGGTAGAGGCGACGAAACGATACGGTCTTCAAGGCGATGCGTATCGCCAGAAGCACTCCCCAGGTCATGACGAAGAGGCTTCGTTCCGCACGGGGGAGAGAGAAGAACCGGATCAGTCGTCTAATCATGGACCTGGAGCAATCCTTTCACCAGCATGGCATCCAGCATTTCACAGACATCGTTCCGGCAGGGCTCGGGTTCTACGGCGTATTCTTCCAGCAGCACGGTCGTAATTTCCTGCGCGGTTCGGGGGGTCTTCGACAATTCCCAGATCCGGGCTGCGACCGGGTTCAATTCGTGATAGGTGCCATCGGCCAGGTTCAGCAACACCGCGTTGTTCTCGACTGAACAGGCCACCACATCCTGAGAAGCCACGACCTTTTCTGCCTTGTCCACCATCGTCTGAATCTCTCGATCGTTTCGGGAATCTCTGTGTTTCTGCCCCTCTCCGGAAGAAGAGGGGCAGAAAGAAGAATGTCCTCAGTGTTTACTCGTCTGCGTGGCCATCAACGGGGTGGCGCTGGCACTCGGCTCGCCCGAGTTGTTGATCGAATCGCAGATGTTCTTGGCCATTTCATAGTGTCCCCAGTTGAAGGCCAGATTGGCGGTCCAGATCGCCTGCCACAGGGGCATGTCGGGCTTTTTGTCGTAGTTGGTGTCCACATAGTCACCCCAGCCGATCTGTCCCCAGGCGATGTTCAGCAGGGTTGCCAGATACTGCTGCTGCGCCCGCTGGCGCATGGTGGCGTTCTTGAGCCACAGAATATCGTACATTTTCTGCAGGCTGTCCACCCGGACACACCCCAGAATAGTGAGGGGCAGGAAACTACGCAAGGTCTGTTTGCTGACCTGGGCCGATTTGTTCTGCAGGGCGCACTTGACCTGATGTTTCCAGAAGCCGATGGTCCGCGGGGTTTCAATCGTCCCGGGAGTGACCGTGCAGGTGGCGAAGGCCGAATAATCACGCGTCTGGGTGTAGATCATGTCCTGATAGGCATTCCCCTGCGAAAGCAGGAGGATGACGCTGCGTCCCCTCGCCTGGGCGCCCACTGTGACCGAGAGGGTCTGCGGCTCGGGGTCCGGCTGCGGACACGGTGGTTTCGGTTTGTTGTGGCAGGTGGCTCGCAGGGCCGTGGCCGCCGTGACGTTGGAGATGTCAAGGGTGGTCTCGAATTTGCCCTGTGCGTTCGTCACGCCATCAATGAAATCGGAATGGGTGACTTCGAACACGCCCTCGTCGGTGAAAAGAGAGACCGGCTGGCCACAGGTCGGGGACGTGCCTTGTGTCGCGGTCAAAACGACCAGGATATGTTCCGGATTGTTCGGATCCTGGGTCAGATTCAGGTTCAGGGAACCCGTTCCATCCCCCTCCAGAAGCCGTTTGCCCACAGAGGCCAGCAACATCTCCGTCGTGGAGGTTTCAATGGCCAGATCGGCTCCCGTTCTGGCGGATTCCAGGGGCACAGGCGAAGTCGTCGGGTAAACGGTGTAGAGGGGCGACGCGCCATAGAGCAGGCGCCATACGGCATCCTGAATCGCCGTTCCCCGTACTTTAGCCTCTGGAGTTCCCAGAGTACCCAGGGGGTATTGATCCACGATGTAGGCGATACGGGCGACATCGGGCTCGGTCAGGATGGTGATGGTTGTTTCATTCAGCAGCATCTGGTCGGCCGTAAAACTGCCCGCATCCGCGTTAATGTCGAAGCAGTAAGCCTGCTGCTCCTCGCCATTGAAGGTGATCGGGATCATGCCCACGATAGCATTATAGTAAATGCCCGCATGGTCTTTGTAAAGATCCGCCCGGATGGCGGCCTTGCTCAGCATGTCGTCCACTCCGAGGAATGTGACGTTCACGACAGCGTTGGCAGAAGCGAAACCGAGGGTCATGGCCAGTAGAATCAGGCTGAACATTAGTCTTGCGAGAGTTCTTTTCATGTTCCGGTACTCCTTCCCCCTTCCAAAAATAAGAGGGGCTCTTCCCTTGAGGTGTTGGGTCAAACGGCTTCACTTCTCCCAAAGTTACAGTTTCACTTCGGAGATGATCTACTAACAGCAAAATATGGGCCAGTCTGTGCGGCTTGAGGGGGCTGTTTCTCATCTGCTTGTAAGGTGTTGATTTGTAACAGGTTGTGATCGGAACTTGAGCGATTCTTGAAAAAGATATTAAAAGGAATGCACCGCGTGCTCATATTTGAACTATCAAAAATGATCAACCCGGCCCGGATGAGCATTTCCGAACAGCCTGTTGTTGGAGCTCTTCGAGGGGCGAGTTCTTGGAACGACAGGACATAATCTTCCGGAAATCGGGGGCGGTTTCTGAAAACTCGGGGGTTCAATGAAAAAAGATCGGTCTTTCAAGATAAACTTGCTCTATGGCGAGTGCGTGGGTTAGAATACAGTCCGATTCTGATTCATTCCCGATCGGGTGGTCTTAAGGTCCGGGAGAAGGTGTTTC
>DAOPYU010000192.1:0-8268 GCA_035353095.1 Candidatus Sumerlaeota bacterium
GACTCTGCGGGGACTCCTGTTGACCCTGCGCAACACCGTCGGACGCCGCCAGAGTGAAATCGCCGCCCGGAAAACGGAAAGCCTGATGCAAACCCTCTTCGATCAGAATTTTGATGCCATCTTCCTGCTCGATCTGGATGGGAAGGTCGTCAATCTCAACCACCGGGCCACCGAATTGTTCCAGATTTCCCGCTCCAAGGCGCTGGGCCGTTCCCTGCAGGAAGACTTCAGCGCCCCCGACGCCCCCCTCGAGGAACTGAAAAAAGCGGGACGCCAGGTCGCCGAAACCGGCTATGCCCTGCTGGAGTGGTTGGCTCTTCGGCCTTCGGACGGAGAGGTCATCCCCGTCGAAATGGCCTTGCGTAAGATTCAGGTTGGCGAGAGCGATCTGGTGGTCGCCTCGCTTCGCGACCGTTCCGGACATCAAACGGATTCGGTCGCGAAGCGAGAAAACCGGCCGTCTCATCCGGTTCCCCCCAAACCCACCCCTTTCCGGTTCCGCCTGCCGGGCCAGCGAGGAGTTTGAGCGTTCCCTCCGGGCCATTTCCCCCTCGTCTTCTCGTAAAAAGCAGAATTCTAGTTGACGAAAGAGGGGAAATCTGGTTTCAATTGGAATTCGCTTGGCCGTATGGCCGGGAAGTTTGGGTCAAAGGAGCGTTTCGTGTCCGAAGAATCCCCACTCATTCTGATCGCCGATGATGAAGATGACATCAAAATGATTCTGGGCATGTATCTGGAGACATGCGGGTTTCGCGTTTTGACCGCCTACGACGGGTTGGATGCCATCGAGCGCATCAAGGAAAGCAAACCGGATCTGATCCTGATGGATATCATGATGCCGGTTCTTGATGGCGTTGAAGTTACCCGGCAAATCAAAGCAGCCGAAGATACCCGGGAAATCCCCATTGTGATGCTGACGGCGGCCGCGCAGAGCGAGATGGTGGAACGCGCTTTGAAAGCGGGAGCCGAGGAATACATCGCCAAACCGTTTGAGCCGGATCGGGTGAAGGAAATTATTGACCGGATTTTGTCCAGAAAACGGTCCTGATCGAACAGACCAAGCCTGCAAGCGAGGAGTTTTTGCACTTATGACCACAGATTCCAAAACCCCAACCGCCATTGCCACTCAACCAGTCGAGGACGACCTGACGCAACAGAAGTTGCTTGATCGGCAGTTGACTGCGTTTCGGGATTCGGTTGCGAAAGAAGGGTTGGAGGGGGCCTTCCGGCGCTACGGCTTCACGATGTTCCACTGTCTGCCCGATGAAGAGCGGATTCTCATCGAGGAACAGATGGGGTTGACCCGCAAAGACGCCTCCGGAGCCTACAATCTGGGGTTGGCGTATGCCGCCAAGGACGATCTGGAGACCGCCATTTCCTTCTGGAAACAGGCACTCAAGAAAGACCCCGATCTGGTGGAAGCCGAGTTCAACCTGGCGGTGGCGTATGAACGACAGGGCAACAAGACGCAGGCTCGCAAGCAGTATGAGCGTTACCTGAAAATGGCATCGGATCCGGAAGAAATTCAGACGATCCAGAGCCATCTCTCCGAATTGGAGTAAGCGCGCAGATTCAATGCCGCAGATACCTGGGATTCGATCCCACTCGGAATCGTGGAAACTCGACGGATGACAACCAAATCAAGACGTTTGCTTCCCCTCTGGGGAATTCTGGCTCTGGTGAGCCTTTGGAGTGGGGGATTGGCTTCGCCTGGCCTGGCCGCCACCCTCTCCGAGAAAAATATCGTCCGGTCGAGTAACGCGACCCACAACCGTATCGAGATCCAACTGGACCAGCCGGTGGATGTCCGCGTGGTGGACCAGATCGCCAACGAAAAACAGCCGTACTTCTTCGTGGATCTCTATCGGACCAAAGCCGATTTCGCCGACAAGATCATCCCCATTCAGGACGGCATCGTCAAGGGCCTGCAAATCCTTTCCTATGCCGACCAGAATGTCGTGCGGATTGTCTTCTTTCCCAACAACCGGACGATTTTCCGCGTCTCGGACAAGGCGACGGGGTACGAATACCCCCTGACGGCTCTGACCGCCACGAGCCTGCCCGCCGAACGCAAGCAGAGTCTGTGTCTCGTGATTGACACGCCCAAGGATAAGACCATTCCCTTGCCCGTGCTGGAAACGGAAACGGGCAAAATAACGCAACGCCCCAAGGTCAAGGGAGCCAAGCGGCTCGTGGTTCTGGATCCGGGGCACGGCGGCAGCGACCCGGGGGCTCAGTCCATCCTGAAGTTCGGGGGAAGCATTCTGGATGAAAAAAAAGTGGCGCTGGCCATCGCGCAGGAAGTGCAGCGACTGCTCAACAAGACCCCCAATGTCACGGCGGAATTGACTCACTCGAGTGACAAGCACATGACCCTGCAGGAACGTGTGGACATGGCCGAGGGGCTGGACGCCGATCTGGTGGTCAGTATCCACGCCAACTCGAGTCAGTACCACAACAGTGACTCTGCGCGCGGCGCCGAATTCTATTATTTCAGCGAAGATTCGAAGAACGAGCACAAGAAACTGGTGGAGGCGGAAAACACGCCGGACGAAATCGAGTTGACAGCCGAGAGTAACGCCAAGTGGAAAGCGATCAAGACCAACCTGATCAAGGACATCCTGGCGCGCAACCGGGGCGAAGGGGCGCAGGCGTGTGAAAAAGTCAACGAAGCCTTCAGTGAAGACCCCTATTTTAAGAAGTACAACCGCGGAGTCAAGAGCGCTCCTTTCCGTGTCCTGATGAACATCGTCTCCCCCTCAATCCTGGTGGAAGTCGGTTTCATTGACCACAAAGAAGAATCGGCCCTGCTGGCGGATACGAAGTTTCAGAAGCGGATCGCCAAACTGATCGCGAACGGAATTCTCCGGACTTTCGCGCAGACCGACAAAGACTTCGTTTATTATCAGTTCCCCAATGAATGAGAGATCCTACGGTGGGTAAACGCCGGCATCTGGCGCGACGCCTCGCGCTGCAAATTCTTTATGCCAATCACTATACCGCCTCGGAACCTTCGGCGATCATGAGTACGTTGATGGAAACCGGCGAGATTTCCGATAAGAACTGGACGCCCTTCTGTCAGCAACTGGTCGGCAAGGTTCTGGAGGAAAGGGAACGGCTGGACGCTTCGATTGCCTCGGCCCTGAACAACTGGCGCATCGAACGCCTCTCGGTGCTGGATCATCTGATCCTCCTTCTGGCGTTGTGCGAGATGCGTTCCTTCCCGGATATTCCGCTCAAGGTGACGTTGAACGAATATATCGAACTCGCCAAGGAATACGGGACGGACGACTCCGCTTCGTTCATCAACGGTATTCTGGACCATCTGTCCAAACCCTATCTGGAAAAAGACGGGCGCCTTTCCGCCTCCGCCGAGGCGTCCGATGATCCCTCCGGGGATGAGTCCTGATTTCCCAGATACGCCGGCCTGTTTTCAAAACCCTTGCAATCCCTTCGGTTCCTTCGTACTTTGCTTTCGGATGATCGCGGATGTTATCCAGCGCAGAGGGTTTCGAGTTTCCCCGTTCCGTCTTGCCGAAAGAAGGTTCCCGGATTTTGAGTGTCCCCCCTCCCCTGACCACCCGTTTGCGAGAAACCGTGTGCCGCTGGGCCGATGGCGCGGCGCCCGTCGGCTGCTCCGAGCGTCTGCTCGCCGGGGGCTTGCGGGCTCTCTCCTGGCTCTACGAAGGAGGCGCGTTCCTCAATGCGCTGGCGTATGACACCCGCCTCAAATCGGTCCGAACCCTGCCAGTGCCAGTACTCTGCATCGGCAACCTCACCACCGGCGGCACCGGCAAGACCCCGCTGGTGATGGAGGCGGCCCGCTTGCTACAGAATGCAGGCTTCAGGCCCGCCGTGGTGAGCCGGGGCTACCGCCGGGCGGATGCGGCTTCCATCGTTGTCGTCAGCGACGGACAGGCGATTCGCGCCACTCTCGAAACCGCCGGCGACGAACCCCTGCTGATGGCGCGTCACCTGCCCGACGTGGCGGTGGTGGTGGGCGCCGATCGGTATCGGGCGGGCCGGGTGGCCTGCGAGCAGTGCGGCGCGAATGTCCTCCTGCTCGATGACGGATTCCAGCACCGGGCTCTGGCGCGCGACTGCGACCTGGTGCTGTGGGACACCCTGCGTCCGTTCGAGTCTGGAGCCTTTCTACCCCGGGGCCTGATGCGCGAAGGACTGCGGGCCCTGCAACGCGCCCACGCCCTGATCCTGACCCGCGCCAATCTGGCGCCCGAACCGACCGACCTTCTCGTTCAGGTCCAACGGATCGCCCCGCATCTGGAAATTTTCCGCGCCGGACTTCAGATCGGGGAAATCCTCGCCTGCCCGAGTTCTGCCGCCACAGCGGAAACAATTCCTGTCGCCTCGCTCCAGGACCAGCCGGTTGCGGCCTTCTGTGGTCTGGGCAACCCCCAGTCGTTCTGGCGCTTACTGACGGTCAGCGGCCTGCGCCTGATACACCGGCAGGCGTTTCCAGATCACTACCGGCCCTCCGTGTCTGAACTGGATCATCTGGTGCAAACCGCCTCCCGGCAGGGGGCTCAACACCTCCTGATGACAGAAAAAGACGCCGAAAACCTGCCCGACGGCTGGATTTCCGGCCTGCCGGCCTGGGTGATCCGTCCCACTTTGTCACTGGGAACGGATGCGGACCGTTTCCGGCAATTCCTTCTGCAATTTGCGCAAAAGCAATTACAGGAATCGCGTTCGTGTCGCGAGAAAAGATGACCGGAAAAGAGGGAACGCCGGTTCTGTTTCCGCACCCGAATCGGGTCCCGTAACCCTTGTATTTCGTGCCCATTTTGCCCTTGCGATTCCGTATTATTTCTCGCATAATCAGACGAACATGGTGGGAATGCTCTCCTGCCAACTGCCTTTCAGCCGAGGTTTTCCCTATGCTTCGTTACCTCCGTTGTGCCTTCTTGCCGATTTGTACAATTCTGTTTCTGTGTGCCACGTGGGTCGTGGCACAGGACGCAGCAGCCCCTGCCGCTCCGGTTCCCGCCGCGCCAGCGGTCACGACTCCTGCCGTTCCGGGAAATCCGGTTCCCCCTTCTCCCGTCACCCCCTCGGCACCGGCCACACCAACAATTCCCTCAGTTCCCCCACAACAGATGACAACTCCTCCCCTTCCCGGACCCACAACACCGGGCACGCCAGCGGTTCCAGGCGCACCGGGAACTCCCCCCTCTCCCCAGATGACCATTCCCGCACCGCCCAGCCCGATGGCTCCCGCGGCGCGGCCCGCTGGTCCCCCCCCGGCCGCTCCCGGCGCCAAAGCCGCTGCAAAACCGGGGACGGCTCCCCAAACGGTTTCATACACCCCGCCAGCGGCTCCCACGAAGGATAAGCCGGACGGGGGCGACAAGCACATGTTTTTCTATTCCAAGGGGAAAAACCCCGTCGGACCGCTGAAAAAATCCCCGAAAAGTAAAAAGTCAGACACCTCCACCACACCGATGACAACCGCACCCGCCTTGGCTGGCGGAGTCGGAATGACGCCGGGGATGGGGGCAGGAATGGGAATGGGCATGGCGGGACCAGAAGGCGGTCTGGGCGCCACAGCCGCCGCTCCGGCTGAAGCGGAAAAGGAAGAAGACGTTGAAATCATCCGCGAGGACATGAGAGCCGACCAGTACGAAAAGCGCAAACAGTCGGAAATTGACAAATGGACCGCGATTTATAAGAGCTTCCTGCAGGGAAACTATGCCGCCTATGCCAACGATCCGCAAAAACCCATCAGCGCCCAGAAGGCGATGGAAATGATGTCCTGTCTGGATCCGCAGACCCTCACCGAGTTGCAAACCTTCTCGACTCCGGTCGGAGGGGCAGCCAATGGCATGATGCCCGGCGGAGCCGGAATGATGCCGGGAGGCGGAATGATGCCCGGCGGAGGCATGATGCCGGGAGCGGGCGGCATGATGCCCGGCGCTGAGATGGGGGGAGGCATCCCCGGTGGCGCAGGCGCCATGCCGGGCGCCGAAGGCCAGGAAGACTATCGGGAACGCCTGGCCAAACAGATGGCCAACTGGGCTTTCTATTATGAGCAACTCGACTACTGGAACAAATACGTCGAACAGAAGATCCTGTGCCGTCAGCTGGACGACGATGAGAAGGTTGCCTACGACGCCCTGACCAACGACGAGGACATGAAGACGCTTCTGAAAAATTTGACCAAGAAAGTCGAAGAACTCAGCAAGGAACAAAAAGAATCGTACGAAAAAATGGTGGGCGCCGTTAAGGAAAACGAAACCAACCAGGCGAATTATGAAGAATGGACACGCAAGCAGGAACAGGCGGTGAGCGATTTTGCCCAGCGCTGGGCGGCCCTCTATCACAACGCCGGCCCCACGATTGATGGCGTCACTTATGTGGTGCGCAACACCAACCAGAAACCGGCGCCGGGCGAAAAGGATCTCATCAAGGAAGGCTTGCCCGCCAATGCCGTCTTGCTCGAGGTGCCCTCGAAGCACACCATCACCCCGTACGACCTGATCAATGCGGACGGCACGGTGAAGAAACCGGCCCCCGCTCCCGAAACCACGGCCCAGAAGTAAGGGGCTGTTGCGGGTAAGTTGACCATAAAAACCGATCTCGTTTCCCCGGACTGGCCAGTCCGGGGAAACTGTTATTCACAGGGCAATTGACGGATGGGAGGTTCGAAAATGAAGTGGATACTGGCGTTTTTCTGCCGGATCTGTCCGTTCTGCATCGCGGCCCGGCGCTGGCCCGCTTCCGCTTACGCCCGGAAACTGCGCGCCCTCGAAACAAGTTGTCCAGCCTGTCGGGCCTACAACGAATTGCGGAGAACCCACTCTCGATAACCCTGAAAACCGCCGTTATAGCCCTTGCCCAAAAGAATCTTCATGATGACACGGAGTCAGGTCTGTTCCAGACCCAAGTCCCGTCAGGGACTTCTGACAATAGCCCAGCGCTTCAGCGCTGGGTTCCGGAACACCCGTCTTCTCCGTTCCGGAGGGACGGCTGTCGGTTCCCCCGGGTTTTCCATTCGTCCCTCCGGGACGGAACGACTGATTGTCAAAACCGACAGTCGGAGCCATGAAGGTTCTTTCTGGCAATTGTTCAAAAAAACCCAGTCCGCTGCATTCAACCGGACCGGGTGTAACATCCACGGGGGAAAGAAAGCGGAGATCGAAAAGGGGCGGGTCAAGCGCCAACGGCGCGAACCATGGAAGCCTGGAGCATCGCCTCAGAAACAGACCGCATTGTTTTTATGAAAATAGAAAGCCCGTTCTATTCAGGTGTTTTCTCCCGTCCCAACCGGGCGGGCCTTCAGCCCTTCTGAAAATGGGGACACTCTCCCTGGGGCGACGCTTCGCTTGCCCTGGCTACGATCAATCCGCGCCATTGGCGCTTCAACTGCGACTCTTGGGATGACAGGAAGGGGGTGGCGGCGTGGCTTTTGACACGACCGGGACTCAGCCTTCAACCGGCGCATCTTCGGCATCCGGTTTCTTCAGGGAAATGCGAACCTGTGCAATCCGGTTACGTTCCATGCGTTCGACCACATAGAGAGCCTTTTCCGATTCCACTCGCTCCCCTGCGGCGGGGATGCGCCCCAGCGTCATCAGGAGATAACCCGCAAGCGTGTCATATTCGGGATCGTCGTCGAACTCGAGGTCCAGTTGGTCGGCCACGTCATCAATGTGCAGGGCGCCGTCCACCAGATACGATCCATCTTCGCACTTCTCAAACTGTCCGCGCCAGTCGTCGAATTCATCCTCGACCGCCCCGACGATTTCTTCCAGCACGTCCTCGCGCGTGACCCACCCGCTCGAGCCGCCATGCTCATCCACCACCACCGCCGCGTCCAGGTTCCGGTTGCGGAATTCCCACAGGAGCGCGCGGACACACATGAATTCCGGCACATAGTAGGCCGGCTGAACATAGGTTTCCAGGGAACGGGTATCATCCAGGTCGTTGAGAATATCATAAATGCTGACAAAACCGGTCAGATCCACAATCCCCTCGCGATAGACCGGAAAACGCGAGTAGCCGGTACGGCGCGCCAGATTGCGAACGTCCGCAACAGTCGCGGCCCCCAGACGAATGGCGACAACCGTATTGATGGGGCGCATGACCTCACGCACCAGCGTGTCGTCCAGATCCAGAATGTTATAGATGATTTCCTCTTCGTCCGTTTCTTCCGATTCTTCCTCGCCCTCTTCCCCTTCCTCCTCGCCTCCCTCGCCCGGTTCAGCCTCCTCAGGCTCTTCTTGCGTTTCCTCTTCCTCGTCCAATTCG
>DAOPYU010000193.1:0-8255 GCA_035353095.1 Candidatus Sumerlaeota bacterium
GCCTGCATCAGGTAGTCCACCCGGACGATATAAAGTGCCCCATTGATGCGGAAACAGGTCGGCAGGCTTTGGCGGGGGCGGTTGACCACGTCCGGATTCAGAAAGTGGTCGAGCGAGTTGTCCTCGGGCAGGGTGTTGCACCAGAGGGGCGAATGGTCCACCTCACAGACGCCGACGATGGCGTTGGCGTGCCGGTCCTGCATCTGCTCATACCCGTTCCGGATGTCGTCCGCCCTCCGGAGGGGCGATGTCGGTTGGAGCAGGGCGACCGTGTCGAACTCCCGGCCCCGGGCCTTGTAGTTCTGCACCGCCTCCCGGACCACATCCCAGGAAGAGGCGGTGTCGGATGCCAGATTCTGATTTCGCAGAAAGGGGACACTCGCGCCCCACTCGACCGCAATCCGGGCATATTCTTCCGAGTCCGTGGAGACAAAGATCTCGTCGAACAGATGGGATTGCCGGGCGGCTTCAATGGTGTAGGCGATCAGGGGTTTCCCCTGGAGGAGGCGGATATTCTTGTCCTTCAGCCCCTTGGAACCACTTCGCGCTGGAATGACGGCCAGGTTTCTCACATGTGTTTCCTCACGGCAGATAGTCGTGTTCTTTCTGGATCAAAACGCTAGGGTGTGATACGCCCCTCTTCGGGTTGCGGTCCCACCTGGTCTGTGCTGTGCGCCAGTCGTTGCATGAGAGCCTGGAGCGGCTGGAAATCCGGATAGGTCTTCTCGATTTCGGTGGCGCGCGCGAGCGCCTCCTCCCGGTGTCCCTGGTGGTCGAGAATCTGCGGGATCAGGAGGGAGACCATGCGGAAGTCTTCCTCAATGGTGTCGGTCCAGAGGACTCCGTTCTGGGGGGTGTCCGATTTGCCCTCGGGCGGACGGCAGGGGAGGCCCAGTTCGTACGATTGGGTCGCCGATTCGAGCGCCAGTTCCAGATACTTCGACGCCAGTTCCGGATGGTCCGTGGCGTTTACACGGGCGATGGTCAGGTACAGGTAGGCCAGCGAGTGGTACAGGAGGAACCGTTCGGGGTTCTCCGCGTTCTGTTTCAAGCCTTCTTCGAGGAACTGCTGGGCTTCATCCCACTTGCCGTCCCGGCTCAGGATCGAGGAACCGATCCGGTAGGCCCGGACAAAGTTCGGGTTGCTCAACGTGATGATGCGGTACCACGGCATCAGTTCCGTTTCCTCGGTGTGGACATGGGCTTGGGAACTGTCCCGGTAGGGCTTGACCTGGCGTTCCAGATTTCCCAGAAAACCGCGGAAATCATCCCCCGCCGCGCGAATCAAGGTGGGGACTCCCGGTCCACAACTCAGTAACGCCCCCTCGCCGGAGGCATTCATGCTGGTCGTGGGAGCATAGCCCACTCCGGCATGGGCATAATTCATCGTCTTGACAAACATCAGGTCGGCGGCAGTCGCCCGGGTTTCCCCCAGGATCTTCGAGAAGGCGCTCTGGTTGCGCGCCCGCAGTTTTGCTTCCGTCAGGCTAGCCGAATAGGAGGCCCGGGCCACCAGGGCGTTCTCACGCAATGCCGGTCCCCAGACCGCCAGCATCCCTGCCCCGACCGCCAGAACGCACAGGATTGTCCCTTTGCCGTGTCTCACAACCGCACCCTTTCAAACCGCCAGCGTGTCCAGAGGAAGAAGAAAAGACTCCATCCCACCCCATACAGAAGCAACCCGCCAAACAACCCCGCGCTCAGATGGCCCGAGGTTGTCGCGAAACACTCGGTCTGATTCAGCAGTCCCAAGTCCGGCAGACACGCCATGACGCGGCGCAGTCCCCCCCATAGAGCGGGCCAGTGGGTCCGGACCGCCTGTTCGGTCAGTTGAATCAGAAGTCCGCCCCCGAAGTACCACGCCAGCGCCGCCAGCGCCGCCAGCAGGCCCGTCCACCGGATCGCCAGCGCCGCCGAGAGCGTTCCCAGGCAGACAAGCCCCACGACACAGAGCAGCAGAGTTTGTCCCAGCGCCAGCGCTTGCTGCCCCGGTACGGTGGGGACAGCCAGCAGGGTCAGCGCCACAAACAGCAGATAACTGCCGACGGAAAGTCCCAGACAGGCCAGCAGTTTGCCCCCGAGCACTTCGCCCCGGGTTACGGGTTTGGCCAGCAGGGGCAACAGGGTCCGTCGCTCGAACTCCTCCGACAACGAGCGGGCGCTGAAAGACGCGGCCAGAACCGCGGCCAGCAGGTGTGAAAACGCCAGGCCCGCGCTCATGAGAAAGCGCGCCGTGTTTTCGAAGGCCTCCCGGTCGTTCGGGTTCAACCCGATGATCCGGATCACCAGCGTGGCGAGGAGGAAGAGTCCCATGAGCATCGCCACAATGGCGAAGTCATGGCGGCGGGTAAAATCCAGCCCTGTCAGTTTTGCCACCAGGCCGACGTTGCGCCAGACGGAATTGACCGGGATTTCCGGACGGTTCGGGGAACCGGAGACAGGTTCACTCACAGCGGTTTCCTCCGGAACAGCAGATAAGCGCCCCCCAGAAACAGGACAATGTAAACCGCGCCATAGAGTGTCAGGGTTCCCATCGTTCCGGCGGCCAGCGGCTCCCACACCACCCGGGTCACCCCTTTCTGGACGTCCACACTGTTGATGACCTTCGACGACAGGTCGAACAGGGTCAACTGGGGGATGACAAAGTGAAGGACCAGCAACGCCACCCGTCCCGGCTCGCTCATGAAGTCGTACAGGGTTCCCATGAGATTCATGAGAATCTGCGACGCCACAAACAGGATCAGGGCCAGCGTCACGGCCCCTTCGGGCGTCATGAGCATCGAGAGCAGAAAAACCAACGCGGCCAGAACGGCGAAGGCCACGATCTGGAGATAGATGGATTGCAGAAAGAGGCCCATCTGGACCGGCGCGTGCAGGGAAAGACTCCCCGCCAGGAATACCCCCAGAAACAGCGCATAACAGAACACGCTCGCGGCCAGGACTCCGCAATACTTGCCCAGGAGGAACTCCATCCGTGACACCGGCTTGGCCAGCAGCGGATAGATCGTCCGGTTGGTGAATTCACGCGGCAGCTGACGCGCCGCCAGAAAGATCACCGTCAGGCCCGTTGTCAGGTTCATGGTTTTCAGGCAGATTTCCCGGTAGAATTTCCCCAACCCTTCGAGGTCGAAGAAATGCACCATGCGCAGACCGGCGATCAGGGCGACCGTCACCGCCACGATGATATAAATCTCGCGCCGGCGCCACGCCTCGAGCATCAGGGTCCACGCCAGCAACCAGATGTTGCGCAGTCGTTGCTTCATGAGCGGCGCCGTACCTCCGCCATGAAATAATTCTCCAGCCCGACTCCCGTTGCGCGTTCCTGCAATTCGGCCAGGGGCAGGTCGAACAGCACGCGTCCCTGGTGGATCGCCACCACCCGGTCGCACAGCGCCTCGACCTCATAGAGTTCGTGCGAGGAAAAGAAGATCGTGACTCCGTGCGCTTTCAGGTCCAGCAGCACCTTGCGCAGGTCGTACCGCCCCACCGGGTCGAGCCCCGAGGAAAGTTCATCGAAAATCAGGCACTCCGGTTCGGCGATCAACGCCTGGGCGATTCCGAGGCGCTGCTGCATCCCCTTCGAATAATTCTTGATCTGCCGGTCGCCCATTCCGTCGAGGCCGACCATGGCGAGCACCTTGGGAACCTGTTCGGCCAGTTGCGCGCGGGACAAGCCATGCAGCCCGCCATACAGTTCGAGCAGTTCGCGTCCCTTCAGGAAGGGATAGTACAGGGTCACCTCGGGCAGGTACCCGATGCGCCGTTTCGACGCCACGGTTCCCGCCGGTTCCCCGAAGACTTCGACGATCCCGCTTTTGGCAAAAATAAATCCCATCAGTGTCTTGATGGTGGACGACTTGCCCGCGCCATTCGGACCGATGAACCCGACACACTCGCCCGGCTGCACGGTGAACGAAACCCCGTCCACCGCGGGTAGAAGCCCCTTTACGGTCTTGTATTCCACCACCAGGTCCTGAACAAGAATGACCGGTTTCGGGTCCATGCCCCCTCCTTGCAACGCGCGGCCTCCCCCCTCCGGGCGGCCTCATCCACCGTTGGATTGCGTCGAACAACGCCATCCCGGTTTCCGTCCTTATTTTCCCGGGAGAATTATCCCGTTTTTTACCTCGGAATTGCAAGCTGAGAATGGGGGCTGGACTCCACCTAACTCCGGAGAATCCAGAAATCATTGTGTTGAAAAAGAACCCAGCCCGCTTCAGCGGGCTCTTCTTTGCACCCGCCTTCAGGCGGGGTGTTTCCGACTCCTCCTGCTTTTCAAAGCCGGCTTCAGCCGGGCTTTCTTTCGGAGGACCGGGCGTGAAGCGATTCCCGGAAAGCCGCGCTGAAGCGCGCTTCAGAAAAAGAAGAGAATCCCCCCTCCCCCCCTGCTGAAGCAGGGGGCAAAGAACAGCCTGCTGAAGCAGGCCCACTTCACAGGACAGTTCGGGGGGAATCTCTCGGTTTGTCACGGTTGGATCAGACTTTTGGATTCTCCTGCCACCTGACTCGGGAGGGATCAATGCGGATGCGAGCATCCGCAACCACCGTTGCCGTGCGAGTGACCGCAGGTCGCCTCCATTGTGACTTCCGGGAGCGAACCGTTCCGGAACAACTCCGCCGCCTCGCGGATGGTCACCGGGTCGCACATGAACACCCGAATTCCGGCCCGGCGCAATCCATTGAGCGCGCCCGGCCCGATTCCCCCGACGACAATGGCGTCCACGGGTTGATGCCCGAGCGCCTGAAGCGGGTTGCAGGCCCCATGCGCATGGTCCCGATTCCCATTGTTCAAGGATTCCACGGTTCCGGTCTCGGTGTCCAGGAGAGCGAAACCCGGGGCGGACCCGAAATGGCCATACAACAGGCTTTCCTCTCCCTGATAAGATTCGACGGGAAATACAATTTTCATGATGAAACCTCCTCGATATGGCCGTGAGAGTTCGTTGCGTTCCAGGCCATGACAGCGAAGAACATGCGGAACTTCGGCCTCCTTCACCGGACACAGCCCGGAATTTTTCCTGGTTTTCAGATGTTTTCGTTTCGGCGACGTCTGCACCCGCAACGTCCACGACGGCTTCCATCCCCCGTTGGTTCCGGGGAAGGGGACGCCTCCCCGTCGCTTTCGACGATATGGGAAGGGGAGGCTTCTTCCGGGGAGGGCCGTACCCCCCCGTTTTCGTTTTCCGACGCAATCTGCAGGGCCTGGCCATTTATCAGGGCGCAGGCAATCTTGCGCCGGGCCCCCTCCAGAATGCGCCCGAAGGTCGCTCGCGAGACGCCCATCTTTTCGGCCCCCTGCTCGTGGTAAAGCCCCTCGAGGTCGGCCAGGCGGATTGCTTCCAGTTCATCCAGCCCCAAGGTCTGGACGGACAGATCCCGCAAGGGGATTCCGCCCGGCTTGAAGTAAAAAGCCGGAGGTTGGCATCCGATCCGGCGTCTGCAACAGGGTCTTGGGGCCATCGTCCCGATCTCCTCACCACACAGGCTGTTATGAACATATGCTCATAACAGGGATCTGTCAACCCGCATCTGCATGAAAACGTACAAGGGACGGTCCATGGCTTCGAATGCCGAAAGCCACCGGGCCCGCAAAACAATCGCAAGCGGTATTGTTGGTCCGGATCGCCTGCCGGCAGGAACTCCTCATTGTCGAACCAACATTCCCTATATTCGGGCTCTCACACAGACCGGGAAGCGGTTTTGAGGTGGCATGGGCGTCTCGCCCATGGAGGATTTCCGGGACAAAGGCCCCGAAATTCCCGGCCCGGCCGACGAGAACGTCGGCAAATCACGGGCGGGACGCCCATGCCACCTCCGGGCCATCTCCCCTCCTGTCGGACGGAGAGACTTCCCGGCATCCGACAACCTGACAATTGGCCGACAATGAGGAGTTCCTGCGCCTGCCGGGTCCGCCGGAAAGTAACGCTTGCATTCTTGTGGCAACCCTTTCACTATGGCAATCGTTCTGTTCTGCCGTCGCGCGGCGGGCCTGCCGGGAGGGCGGAATGGAACTCGAATCACCGATTTTTCTGACGGAGACACATCAAAAGCGCATGCGGATTCTGTCCATCGAAACTTCCTGCGACGAAACGGCGGCGGCGATTCTCGAAGACGGGCGGCAGGTGCTGGCCAGTGTCGTGGCCTCCCAGACCCCCGTCCATAAGGCGTATCAGGGCGTCGTGCCCGAGATCGCGTCGCGCTGTCATATCGAGTACATGCTGCCCGTCGTGGCCGAAGCCCTGCGGGTGGCCGGGTGCGAACCGGACGGGAGCGATCTGGACGCCGTGGCCGTCACGCGCGGTCCCGGCCTGGTCGGGTCCCTTCTCGTCGGGGTCGAAACGGCCAAGACGCTCGCCTGGCGCTGGCGCAAGCCGCTCATCGCCGTCCACCACACCGTGGGCCACCTCATGTCCGTCTTCTGCGAACTGCCGGAAGGCCGCAGCCGCTTCCTTGAGGTCCCGCCCGACGATTCGGAACCCGCCTCGACCGAGTGGGGCGAGCAGGACCGTGAAGCGCAACACGGCCGCACCGAACAGGCTCCCGTGGCGCGCGGCAACCGCAGCGCAGCCCCGGCGGTGTTCGATTTCCCGTTCCTCGGCCTGGCGATCAGTGGTGGCCACAGCAGTCTGGTGCGGGTCGAGGGGCCGACCGAGATGCGGCTGCTGGGTTCGACCCTCGACGACGCTCCCGGCGAGGCCTATGACAAGGTGGCGAAAGTTCTGGGTCTGGGTTACCCCGGCGGACCGGAAGTGGACCGGCGCGCCGCGCTGGGCAACCCGGAGGCGTTCGACCTGCCCCGCCCGATCCTCCACGCGCACGGATACGATTTCTCGTTCAGCGGCCTGAAGACCGCCGTGGTGCGCGAAATCGAGGAACGGGGAGGCCTGCGGTCGTTCCACGAGGATGAAAACCTGCTCAACGACCTGTGCGCGTCGTTTCAGGCGGCGGTCATTGATGTGCTGCTGCGCAAGTCCCTGCGCGCGCTGCGCGACGAAAAACTCCACCGTCTGGCGGTGGTCGGGGGGGTGGCCTGCAATCGGGGATTGCGGAAGGAGGCGGCCCGTCGGCTCAAGGGTACGCACCTGCTTTTCCCCGCGCCGGCCCTTTGTACCGACAACGCGGCCATGATCGGCGCGGCGGCGGTCCACATCGAGCCCCTGAGTCGCGACGCCGCCTTGCGTCTCGACGCCCGCGCCGGGTGGGAACTGGGACAGGTCTGATCCCTCATCCCAATTTTTCCCGCGAGGGGCGCCCGGATGACACCCGACATGCCGTCTCCAGAAGGCCGCCGAAAACTCAGTCCGATCCTGCTCGGGGCGGCGTGGGCGCCGATCGTCTTCCTGACCGTCAAATACCTGCTCTACTGCATCGCCACGCCCGGCATTGATTTCATGATCTACCACGACGGGGTCCAGCCGTTTCTCCACGGCCAGAACCCCTACTTGAACCAGGAACGCCTCCCCGCGCCGATGGCGTACCCGATTTTCGGTTTCCTGCTCTGTGTGCCCTTCGGACTGTTGCCGGAGAAAACCGCCGAAACCCTGTGGGACATCACGCAGGTGGCGCTTTTCGCCGCGACCGCTTGGGTTTTGCTGGTTTCTTACCGTCCCCGGCCCCGGGAGGAGGACGAATCTGCGTCGGAAGGGGCCGATTCCAATGTGGCGCCCCGCATTTCAGACGACGACCTCGCCTTCTACTGGCCGGTCCTCGCGCCGTTGTTTCTGGCGGTCTTCACGCCCGCCTACATGGACCTCCACGTGGGGAACATCCAACCCCTGAACCTGTTCCTGGTCACCCTGCTGGGCGGAGCGCTCCTGCGCGGACGGCAGACGCTGGCGGGCGGGGCGCTGGCCGCGTTGTGCGCCCTCAAGATCCTCCCCGTGGTCCTGATTCCCGCGCTCCTCCTGAGCGGACGCCGACGCACGGTCGCCGTGGCGGCGGTCTGCTTCGGTCTGTACGGGCTGCTGCTTCTCGTCACGGGCTGGTGGCGCTGGGAACTCGAACTGATGACCCACCTCATGCCGCGGTTCAGCCTCATTGTGTGGGAGCGCGGGTTTGCGATTTCCCTGCCGTCGCTCGCGGGCAAGTTTCTCTGGCCGACGATCCTGTCGAGCGCCGACACGTTCCGCCTGGCGATGCGTGTCGTGACGCTCGGTCTCGGAACGGCCTACCTCGCGGCGCTCTGGGTGGGACGCCGGCGCTACCGGACCGACTGGCAGGAAGGGCTGACGCTGGGCCTGCTGACCCTGGTCCTC
>DAOPYU010000194.1:0-8251 GCA_035353095.1 Candidatus Sumerlaeota bacterium
GTATGTACAAGCCCTTCGGGCTTTTCATCCCCCATCGGTTCGGTTGATCACAACCATCCTTCCCGCAAATTCGGGAGATGCACCCGATTGAAGCCTGATTCTTCAGTCTCGTTTGAAGGATTGGAGGAAATCCGATTATCGAGGTGCTCCGCCTCCCGGCGGGGGTGACCGTGAGGTGCTTCGCAGGCTTGTAAGCCTGCCCACGGAAAACGCCGAAAAAAGGATCAAGCCCCGGAGGAGCGACTGAAACCTGAAGGAGAGAGAATTGGAGTGAGAAAAGCGCATCGCCCCGGGGGGCGCTGAATCTCGAAACAGTCACCAACCGGGGTACATGAGCCCCAAAGAACCTGCGAGAGGACTGACCGCCGACAGGACGGGGCGGATAGAAATTGTCTCTTTCAGGATTCCCAACAGATGGCTGGCATAGTCACAGGAAGGAATCCCCCGATTCAAGACAAAGTCGTCGCAGACGCGCTCACGTTCGAAATACAGGATCCGCAAAAACGTCCAGACCCACAGATTGAACCCGTGCAAAGACGGCACCAGCCGAACCGGCAGGACCCCCGGGACTGGCCGGGATGCGGTTCGGAACTTTCCGCATCCGGCCCGTCATTCTGTCCGTTCTTTGCGTTTCTCCATTCCCTTTCAGGGAATCCGGATCTCGATCGTGTCGGTGGGAAACTTTTCCCGGCGCAACTGTTCAAGCGTCTCGATCGTGATGGTGTTCACGGCCACCTGATACAAACTGAATTCCAGAAGCCGGAGCATTTCGGGGGCGGTGCAGTTCACCGGCTCGACATAGAACAACTGCAACGCGTTGCCCGTCTCGACGATCGGCAGGAAACGCACCCCCGACCGCTGGAAGCGGCTCAGATTCGCCTCGACCTCATGGATTTGCTCGATCGTCGCGGCGTCGAATTCCGGCTCGGTCTGCAACGTCTCGGTCACCACCGGCTTGGACTTCTTGGACTCCGTCGGCTGTTCCGGTCCGGGAGTCTTGCGTCCTTCAAAATTATTCACCTTGATCAGTTTGGCCGGATCGAGACTGGACTTCTTCGTTTTCTCCGGTTCGGGCTTTTTCTTCTCCGGCTCAGGCGCCTTCGTCGGTTTGGGTTGAGTCCCCGGGCCCTCCGCCCCAACCGTCCGCGTGAAACGCGCAATCTCAAGCAAGGCGCTACTCTTCTTCCGCAGCCCCTGTTCCACCAGAAGCGGAACCAGCTCTGCCGGGTGGTCGCTGCGAACAGGCCACGTCGCGGCGATATCAGCCAGCGGTCGGGCCTGGACCGCATCGCGCACTTCCGTCAACAGGGCGCGCGCCCGGTCCAGTTCCAACCGACGATTTCCGGAACCCAACTCAGCCGCATTCTTGCTCAGGCGGACCTCGATCAACGTGAACCGCGGGCTCATCAAGCGGGCAAACACCTTGCACGGTCCCTGCCGCAACGCCTCCTGGGCGCTGCGCGAATACGTGGCCGGAATCTGCGGATCCACCAGATGAAGCGAATCTTCCGCCTTCTGCAACGGAAAAAGACTGGCCCGGTCCCGAAGAAACTTCCACGTTTCCTCCGGCGACAGGCGCAACAGCCCCCGCACCTGCGCACGCAGCCGATTCTGAGCGATCAGAATCGCACGCGAAATCTCCCTCGCACGCTGCGTCACGGGATCAGTACCCCACCCCTTGCGGACGTTTTCCTGGCCGATTGCCTCCAACTCCGCCACAACCATCAGGCGTTCCTGAATCGCCTTGCGGTGAAACCGGAAGTCACTCCCGACGAAGTCGGGAAACAATTCCCAGGTCTGACGGCGCGTCAGATGGAAACTCCCCAGATCAATCAACTGCGTGTCGGGAGCCAATCCCTCATAGCGCGTGATGCGGCTCTTGTAGGGACGCTGCTCGTTCAGCAGATTCAATTCATACTCGTACCGATACCGCAACTGACTCAAGTAAAGCGTTTTTTCCAGTTGGGGCGTCATTTCTTCCAGACTGCGTTTGCGGTCCGGATGCCCCTCTTCCATCTGCAGGTAATACAGACCGTCGCGCCCGGCCACCACCGAAGAATTCTGCCCCGGTTCCAGCGCCAGAATCTCGTCCGAAAGCTTTTTCTCGTCCGGCACCCCCTTGAAAAACTCCCCTTCCATGTATTCGGCGATCCCGCCTTCCGCCGCGTTGGGCGCTTTCGAATACTTGCGTACCGCGTCCTCGAACGTGATCCGCTCCAGTTCGATCTCCGCAATGATCCCCGTCATTTTCTCGCTGGCCTGACGCCACTTTTCCTGCTCGCGCTCGAAAGCCGCCGCATCGCCGAACCGCGCGATCGGCGCTCGGGGCGATTCCTCCTCCTGCTGGGGCCGGGCACTCGGAGCGCCCCCGGGAATGAACAGGTACCGCACCCGCGCGCTGCGCGGCAACTTGGCCAGATCGGAATGCTCGTCGTAGTACTTGCGGATATCCTCCGGCACAACCTTCACCTGCGGCATCAGGAACCGCTCGATCCACACCAGCTGCTGCACGGGCAGAATCAGAATATGCTGACGCAGTTCGTCCAGATTCTCCCCCGAAAGCGATGCGGGCGCCTGCGCCCTCACCCCCACCACATCCAGGACCCCCTCGACATCGTCCTCGATCTGCGCTCCCACCCCCTTCTTGCCCATCCGGGCGAACCGGTCCGACAAGGGGTCGCCGGGCGTCGGGGCCCCGAGCGCCAGTACGTCGAGCAGGTCGCGCACTCTCGCTTCGATCCGGGCGCGGTAACCGGCCCGTTCCGCGTCCGTCTTGGCATCGCGGAACTTTTCGACCAGCAGCGGATCGTCCACCCCGGTCATGACCAGAAAGAGAAACAGATCGCTCTCCGTCACCTTTCCCCATGGCGCCTCGGCCAGCACGCGCTGGTTGTCGCCCCGGTACTTCGACACAAACGCCGTCTTGGGCGCCAGAGCCGGAACGAAGGATTGATCCCAGACGCTCGCAGCCGGCGCGGAACCTGACAGGCTGAACAGACTGAGAAGCAGAAAGGCAACAATGCGGATATGTGAACCAGACATGGGGTTTTCGTTCTCCAATTGTGACATATGAACAGAACGGCGCCAGATAAGCCATTCCACCTCTAGAGAAAACCAGATACCCGCCCTTTTTTCAAGGTAAAACCCCATTCCGGACTACCTTGCACCACCAAAAGTTCAAGCAACGCTTTTTTTGATTGAATCAGCATCTTTATATGTGGAAGCTAAGAGTATGTGAGTCTGGTAACCCGATATGGGGCCAATAAAAGTTGATCGGAAAATGCAAGATGCCTCTGCCAACACAAGTTTTCTCCGCAAAACAGATCACAATGAAGTTCCACGATCACAATTTCAATGTCTTTGATTATATGACGGAGAGAACCATCAGTCCTGTATATAAAACCGACTTAGGAGCCCTATTTGCGGACGATTGCATGAAATGTCTTCCACTCATCAAAGAGGAAGTGGTTGATACTGTATTTGCGGATCCGCCATTCAACTTGGGTAAAGAGTATGGAAAAAACACCAACGACAAAATCCCCGAGAAAAATTATATCGAATGGTGCAAGAAATGGATTGACGAATGTGTCCGAGTTCTGAAGCCCGGCGGTTCCCTGTTCCTGTATAATCTTCCGAAATGGAACATTCTATTGGGTGCTTACCTTACGGAGATTGGAATGGAGTTTAGACACTGGATCGCTATCGAGATCAGTGCCTGCCTACCCATTCCAGGCCGACTTCACCCCAGCCACTATAGCCTGCTGTATTACTCAAAAGGCAAACCTAAAACATTTCGCAAAATTCGGATACCCATTATGAAATGCCGTCATTGCGGGGGAGAAGTGAAAGATTATGGCGGCCATCGGGATGCTCTGAATCCTCATGGATTAAACCTGAAAGACGTTTGGACAGACATTCCCCCAGTTCGCCATTGGAAATTCAAATCAAAAAACCGCAAGGCCAATACTCTCTCGACAAAATTGTTGGATCGTATCGTAGAAATGTCCACTCTCCCAGGGGACCTGGTTCTGGATCCTTTTGGCGGAGGGGGAACGACCTATGCTTGTTGTGAATACAAAGGGCGTCACTGGATCGGAATGGAAATTGATTTTTCAGAAGAAATCATCGAGCGCTTCGAAGAAAACAATATTCTGCCGCATCAAAACGATGACTTCGTTGAAGATTGATCAGTTCAACGCACGCCCATCGGTACCTTTGGCAATTTTTGAAACATGAATACTGATTTCATCATGTTCGACAACAACGATTTCCAAGACGCCATTGTCGCACGGAATTGCGCGCCAAAGATCGAGATATGGCTCCAATTCCGAATAATTCCCGACTCGATCTGTGAGGTATTGGTACATTTCCCTTGAAGGAACAATAAGTACACCCGCAACGATTTGTTTTTTCATCAGGCCAATACAAAGTTTATTCAGCGCTCGATGGCTCGAGGATATATTTCCAGTCTCCCATTCAACGGCAATGTTCCCCTTCTTTGAACGCAATACGGCATCCAATTTCCCGGGCTTCTTCCGCGTCGCAATGTCCATTGGCTCTTCAAGCGACCATCCCTGTTGACGAAGCCGATCCATCAACCCCGCCTTGATCGGAGTAACTCCATTGCCTTGCCCTCTCTTTTTGCCCGATTCCGGATGGAGGATGAATTTCCCGCTCCCAACTGGATGTTCCATCGCCTTGATTTCATTATGGAGAAAACGACGAATTTCTTTCCATTGAGACGATTTCGAAAACGAACCCGTATGAATCAAGGTTTCAACTTTGACAATTTTCATGGCAATCTCAATCTCGGTTAGAACAAGCCTTGTTAAGTTCTCTGATAAAGTCAACAGAATCTATTCCTAAATTCTCCGCAACTTCAAGAAATTCGACCACATCAAGACGGCGTTCACCCTGTTCATATTTTGAAATGAATGATTGCGGACGCGACATTTTCTCGGAGAGATCCCGCTGGTTCAACCCTGCCGCTTTTCGCGCTTGAATCAGCATTTCCCGAAAGATCTGGTATTTCCTGGTAAAAACAGATTTTGTCATCGAATGATCGCTCCATAAACTTGCGTGATTATAGATACATCCATAAAATATCCCAAATTGGGTTAATTGAGATTCGACCCCGAATCACAATATTCGAGACCCCACACACGATGCAGAAGAGATTTCCACACTTCGTCATCCACCCCACCGCTTGACAGTACCGGGGGAAAGCCGGTAGGCTTTACCAGAGAGGAACCTGTACCATGGCCCAAATCATCCGTCATTTTTTTAAGGAAATCGCCCATCTCGTTTCATCTTTAGTCCCGGTCTTCAGTCCCCGTCTCAAAAGCCTCCTCCTGGTTTTGACAACATTCGGGGTTTGTGCCGCCACCGCTCGGGCCCTCCCCCCGCAGGTTGCCCAGCATCCGCGGGAAACACTGCTCCAACTGGAACTCCCGGCCAGCGCTGGCCTCCAACCGGACACCCCGCTCCCCGCCTCGGTGACGAGCCGCTCGGACACCGGCCTGACCGCCGTTTTTCAGGTCTCCCCGGCACAAAAAGCCAAGCCCCTCGCCCTGCGGGTGGCGCGAGACGTTTCCTCCGGGACGGACAAAGCAAAAGCCTCTCCAAACACCTCCGGTCCCCTCGTTTCTCCTTCCGTTCCCTCCCTTCGCGTCAATGACGCCCCCCTGTCGGCGCACGCCGTCCGCGGCGCAGACGGGTGGTATTTCCTCATCCCCCCCCGCGCCACTCGCGAGGGCCCCAACACGGTCGCAGTCGTCTGGCCCGATTCGTCCCCTCGTCGTCCCACGGAGAGTCTCGAACTCGTCACCCTCGAAGAAACCTATGAGATCGTCCACTTCGCCCGGGTCTTCGGACAACCAGTCGCCCGCATCCAGCCGCCCGCCGACCCCAGTCAGGCGAAGTACGACGCGCTGCACTACGACCTGAGCCTCCAGCTCGCCTCGAACGCCACGATCCCCGCCGCCACGCTCGTCCTGACCGCCCGCAGCCTCGTGGACAACCTCCAGACCATCGCGCTCGACCTGGACGACAACGACGGCCAGATGACCGTCACCGGGGTGGACACCGGCGTCGAGTCCAAACCGCTCGCCTACACCCTCGACGGAGCCGCCGACCGCCTTTTCGTCACCCTGACCGCGCCGGTTCCGCAATCCTCGACCTTCACCCTGTGTGTCCGTTATCAGGGCACCCCGAACCCCAACAGCACTTTTGGCGCCGCCTTCGGCGCGGAAACACACGGAACGGGGACCCCCATCGTCTTTACCCTCAGCGAGCCCTACGGCGCGCGAACCTGGTGGCCCTGCAAGGACCTGCCGGACGACAAGGCCACCCAGACCACCCGCATCACCTGCGCGAAGGCCTACACCGCCGTCTCGAACGGTACGCTCGTCTCCAACACGGACAACGGCAACGGAACCCGTACCTTTGTCTGGAACGAAATCTACCCCATCTCCACCTACCTGGTTTCAGTCACCTGTACCAACTTCCAGATGGCCGAAAGCGCCTACACGGCCCTGGACGGCGTGACCACCATGCCGGTGCGTCACTACGTTTACCCCGAGTATTACTCTTACGACGGCCCGTCGGCCCTGCCGGGAACGGTCCGCGTCCTGGAAGTCTTCTCCCAGTTGTTTGGCGAGTACCCCTTCCTCGCCGAGAAATACAGCAACGTCTCCTTCCCCTGGGGCGGCGGCATGGAACACCAGACCTGCACCAGCATGTACCCGCAGGGGTTGGGGCCGAATGGACTGGGCCTGACCAACGTCCACGAGACCGCCCACCAGTGGTTCGGCGACCTGATCACCATGAAACATTTCGACCACCTGTGGCTCAACGAAGGTTTTGCCACCTACTGCGAGGCGCTCTTTCAGGAACACGAATCGGGAACGGCGGCCTACCACTCCCTCGTCAACAACTGGTGGGTGTACGACTCCCCCCCCCTGGTCAGCAACCACGCCGACGACTTCAACGGCGGGATCGTGTACAACAAGGGGGGATGGGTCCTCCACATGCTGCGCCACGTGGTGGGCGATGCGGCCTTCTTCCAGGCCATCCGCAACTACGTCCAGGACCCCGCTCTCGCCTACGGCAACGCGATGTCGGACGACTTCAAGGCGCACGTCGAGGCCGCCAGCGGACAAGACCTCGATGGGTTCTTCACCCAGTGGCTCCACCTGCCCGGACGCCCAACCTATCGGTATGCCTGGCGCGCCGCGCAGGAAGACGGCCACTCGTTCCTCTACCTCTGGACCGATCAGGTCCAGACGCAGGGGCTCTACTCCATGCCCGTGGACCTCCTCGTCCAGAACGCGGCAGCGGCCTCTTCTTCTTTGGAAAAAATCCAGGTGGAGGGCCGAAACCAGACATTCAAACTCCCGCTGGGCGACCTGATCCCCTCCTCCGTCAAGTGGGACCCGGACAACTGGATTCTCGACAACGTGACGCAGGTCGCGTTTCCCGCTCAGGCGCTGTGGGCCAACACCGACCGGTTGGATTTCGGTCTCGTCAACGTGGGGGAAAATCGCCCCCTGTCCCTCGAACTCGAGAACCTCGGAACCACCTCGACCCAGGTCACCTCCCTCACGATCGAAGGAAACTCCGACGGCGCGTTCTCCCTGGTCACATCCCCGGCCCTTCCCCTGACCCTGAATCCCGCGCCAGGAAACCCGTCAACCCTCACGGTCCGGTTCACCCCGCCAGCTGTCGGGGAATACGCGCAAGCCACCCTGGCCATTAAAACCCCGGACAGAACACTCTCCATTCCTCTGTCCGGATCGGGGAAAACGCATCACATTCCCTCAACCATCTTCGTGCATTGACGCGAAAGGGGCTTGTCATGACCGATCTCCTCGTGCAAGTGGGCGCAGACGCCGGACACATTTTTGCCCTCACCCAAGAAATCACCACGATCGGTCGCCACTCCGACAACGACATCGCCCTCAACGACGCCACCGCCTCGCGCTTCCACGCCCAGATCCTCTGCAACGACCAGACCTGCCGCATCCGCGACCTGAACAGCACCCACGGCACCTTCGTCAACAACCGCCGGGCCGAACCGGAACTCGAACTCACCCCCAACGACCTCATCCGCATCGGCGCCACGGAGATGCGCTTCCGCACGGGCGAAACCACCGCATCCGCCTCGCTCCAGTTCGCCCCCTCCGACGAACCCTACCTCGACGAACGCTCCATCGCCTTCAGTCTCCCCATCACCGAACGCTCGCGCGAGGCT
>DAOPYU010000195.1:0-8243 GCA_035353095.1 Candidatus Sumerlaeota bacterium
CCACGGTGGTAGGATAACCTTGTTCTCGCGAAGGTTCGCCATTGCGTAGAGGCATAAGTCGGGAGACGCTTATGAAAGTGTCACGCATCAGCCAGGAAGAATTGCTTGTTGTTTTCGAGTCAAATCCGACCACGGCCTCGACACAGGAGTGGATCGGACTTTTCAGCTCCGAATTAACGGGACACGAGAAAGTGGCCCGGGTGGATCTGACGCAACTCGATATCCTCTCCTCGCTGGGAGTCAATGTGGTGGTGGGGATTTTTCAGCGCATGGAGAAACAGAACGGAACCATTCTTGTGGAAGTGGCTTCCGAAAAGACAAAGCGGGTATTCGACCTCTTCAAACTCACGGAATTGTTCGAAGTGGTCGTGGTCAAAAAATAGAGACAGGAGCCCGAGTCAATTAGATCCCCTTGAGCAAGGGTGATGAAAAGACCCCCTGAGGAGAAAAACATGATTAAGGCAGACATCGTAAAACGCCTGGCCAAAACACTCGAAATGAAGGACAAGGATGCCTTGGATGTGGTGGACGGCATTATCGAAAGTCTGAAGGAAGTCATCTGCCAGTACCAGCGGCTTGAAATCCGTGACTTCGGCGTTTTTCAGATCAAAAAACGCAAGGAACGCATCGGACGCAACCCGCGCGACAAGAAGGAATACCCCATTCCGGCGCGCAGCGTGGTGACCTTCCGCATCGGCAAGGAACTCAAGAACCTTTGAGTGTCCCCTGTTTATTCGGATTGCTTTCTTACGGAGCCCGAAGGGGACTCCGGAGAGTTCTTTTAAACAGAGAGACCGCATCGAGCAGGGCCCGATGCGGTCTCTCTGTTTCTTTCTACTGACGTTCGAAAACTCAGCGGCCCTGCGAGAAACGCTTGATGAGCGCGGGCACGATCTGTTTCACGTCCCCGACCAGCCCGTAGGTCGCCACGTTGAAGATGGGCGCTTCCGGGTCGCGGTTGATCGCGATGATCGTATCGCTGTTGCGCATCCCCACCAGGTGCTGGATCGCGCCGCTGATGCCGCAGGCAAAATAGATTTTCGGCTTGACCGACTTGCCCGTCTGCCCCACCTGGTGCGAGTAGTCAATCCACCCGGCGTCCACCGTCGCGCGCGACGCGCCCACCGCGCCTCCGAGCACTTTCGCCAGTTCCTTGATCGTATCGAAAAACTCCGGCCCGCCGATGCCGCGGCCGCCCGAAACGATCACATCCGCCTCGGTCAGGTCCAGCGCGCCCGCCAACTCGTTGACGTTTTCGAGGAACTTCGCCTTCGGGGCGTTCAAGGCCACGGTGTGGTTCACCACCGTCCCACCCGAGGTCGCCTGCCGCGCCGCCGGTTCATAAACCTTGCGCCGCACCGTCGCCATCTGGGGACGCGCTTTCTCGCACACCACGTCGGCGTACACCGTGCCGCCGAAGGCGGGCCGGGTGGCCACCAGCGTCTGACCGTCGAGCGACAACGCCGTGCAACCGCTCGTGAGACCCACGCCCAACTGCGCGGCCACGCGCGGCAGGAACGACCGGCCGACGTTCGTCATACCCGCCAGCACGATGGACGGCTTGAGCGTCTGGATCACGGCCGTGAGGGCCGTCGCATAGGTTTCATCCTGAAAATTCGCCAGTTCGGCGTTGTCCACCACGTGGACCTCGTCCACCTGATAATGCTGCAACTCACCGGCCAGATCGGCCACGCCCTGCCCGAGCAGAGCGGCACAGAGCGGCGCGCCCAGCTGGTTTGCCAGCGTCCGACCGATGGTGAGCAACTCCAGCGACACATTGACCAGTTTGCCCCCGCGCTGCTCGGCAAATACCAGCACGCCCTTGCACGCTTCCGGGGTCAACCGCACGGGATCCTGCATCAGTTCCATTATTGAATCTCCCTTTCGGAAAACAATTTCGTCTTTCTGTGAATCGAGCGGTCTCGCTCAGCCTTTCAGGGCGTTGAACAATTGATCGGCGATCGCGTCGGGTTCGCCCTCGAAGAGGGTCCCTTTCGGACGCCCCTGCGGGGGGAAGGTCCGCGTGACCCGCGAGGTGGAACCGGTGGCGCCCAGACGCTCGGCGCTGGCGCCGGGCAGGTCGGCGGCCTTGACCACTTCGGCCGCTTCCTTCTTGGCGCGCATTTTCCCTTTCAGGCTGCTGATACGCGGTTCGTTGATCGCCTTGACTACGCTCATCACAGCGGGCAGGGTCGTTTCCACCCGGTCGTAGCCGGCTTCCATCATCCGCTGCGCCACGGCCTTGCCGTCGCCGATCTGCTCGATCTTCTGGACAAAGGTCACGCAGGGCAACCCGAGGTTCTGCGCGACGGCGGGGCCGACATAGGCCGTGTTGCCATCGAGCGTTTCCGAACCGCAGAGCACCAGATCGAAATCCCCCTTGCGCGCCAGGGCGCGCGACAGGGCATAGGCCGACGCCACCGTGTCGCCCCCCGCCAGCGCCTCGTCGGTCACATGGATCGCCTTGTCGGCGCCCATCGCGATGGCATGCCGCCAGGCCGCCTCGGCCTTGGCCGGTCCCATCGAGAGCACGGTGACCGTGCCCCCGTGCGCCTCTTTGAGACGCAGGGCTTCCTCGACGGCATACTCATCCAGAGCATTGATCGTGCCCGGCTGCCCGTCGCGCACCAACCGCCCGGTCTGCGCGTCGAACTTCACATCGGCCGAATCGAGGATCTCTTTCACACACACGACGATATTCATACACGTCACTCCTGTTCGAGATCTACGGGACAAAAAGACGCTCCGGGCAGAAACCCCCACCCCGTCAAGCGCCACTATCCTCTTGATAAAAGACCACTTAGGTCCGACTCTGACGCGGTCGGACGCGGACTCGCTTCGGAAAGTGGCCCTCCCGGCCCGCTCCCCCGGACGCGAATCCGGACCACCTAATCAAAATCCCGCCCAACCCGCAACGGAAATCCGCAGGGGGGCGAGACCCGATCCAACGAGGGAATGGAGCCTTTGTCTCAAATTGAGAAAATTACGCTCGTGCGTTTGAACCACTCGCCAGCCCGTCTTTCCCATTGTCATCCGCCCCCGGTATGAGTAAGATGGGACATTGTATATTCTGGGGACTTTCGGAATTCCGAGGGTATCCGGTCTTTGAATACGTTAATTTGAATACTTTAGGGAGAATGTTTAACATGTCACTCGAATCCACAGTCCAGAATGCGCGAATTGCCCTTTTTATCGACATCGAAAACCTGGTCGGGAGCGCCTCGACAATGGGGTTGCCGATTGATGTGTCACCGGTTCTGGAAAAACTGAAAGAATTCGGCCGCATCCAGATCCGCCGCTCGTTCGGCGATCTGGAAAAGGGGCTCAACAGCATCGGCAAGGGCAACCAGTTGTACCATGTCCGCCGGATGCTCCACCAGAACCTGATCCAGATCGAGGACATCCCCTTTATCACCGCCCAGAAAAATACCGCCGACATCCGGCTGGTCATCGAGGCGCTCTCCCTGGCGTTTCAATACGAAGAAATCACCCATTTCGCCATCCTCTCGTCGGACCGCGACTATGTCCCCCTTTACAACAAACTCCATGAACTGGGACGGACCGTCATCACCATCGGCATTGACCAGGCCAACACCAACCAGATGGTGCGCGACGCCTCCGACCGGCTGATCTATTACGAATCCCTCTTCCCGGACCGCAGCACCAACGACACCCCGGTCGAGCCGGATGACGACACGCGTTACCTGCTCGAATCCTACTATCTGGTCCTGCGGCAATCCATCCGCACGCTCGAGAATCAGGGAACCAAAGCGGTGGGGACATCGGTGGCGGCCCTGATGCGCCAGATGCGTTCGGACTTTTCGCCCGAACTGGTGGGGTGTCTGGGATTCAAGGGGTTCATCCAGCGGGCCGAACAGGCGCAGATCGTGTTCGTTACGTGGCCCGACGGGCCGGGCGATTTCGTCCTGACCGTCAATCCGGAAAAGCAACTGGTCAACAAGCCAATCGTGCTGCCCCAGCCCGTCCTCGGACGCGACACCGGCAATATGGCCGACCATTATCGCAACCTGCTCGAGGGCAAACTGCGCATCACGCTACCCAACCTCAAGGGGCGCCGCCAGATCCTCGATGCGCTGGCCGAAACCTACGACGAAATGATCGCCAACGGTCCCTTCCCCCTGACCGAATGGAAGGAACGGGCGACCCGGTACCTGCAGCAGGAAGGCGTCAGTCCCAAAACCCGCGACGCCGTCTTCAAGGTGCTCCTCTCGCTCTACTTCGCCCGCTGTTTCCACTGCGAGGAAAACAGCGACAAGAACAACCCCACCGTTGTGGGACTGGCCCACGAGGATGAACTGTGGGAACACCGCCTGCACTTCCTCATGACGCGCACGATCCTTTTCGCCATCAAGCCGGACCGGATCGTCCCGGCGGCCCTGAGCCAGGTCCTCTTCGACTCAACCGAAAACGGCCATCTGGAAGAAATCAACGGGCTCCTGCAAGAAATCGTGGGGGGGTGACATCCCGGTTATCCGGCAAGACCTCTCACGAAAACGAAGTGCGTCTATCTCCTGCGCTTTTTTCCGAATCCGAATTGTCGCCACCGGGTTTGCCAGCCAGCAACCCTCCAAGCACAAGCAACAGAAACGCCAGGCCTGCTACGGCGAAACCGGTCGTCAGCCCGGGCGGACAGTAGGTCATCGTGACCTCCCGCGCGCCAACGGGAACCGGAACCGCGCGGAACAAGACGTCGGCCGGGTGGATCGGGACGGGGGCCCCGTCCACGCGGGCGGTCCAGCCCCGGGCGAACGGTTCGGGCAGGACGAGCCAGCCCCCCGGGTGCCCCTCGGGCAGCGCCACCCGCAAGCGGTTGGCACGGCGTTCCACCCAGCGCCAACCCCCAATCAATTGAACGGGGACTGTCGGTTCCGGATCGCCGGGCGCCAGTTCCACCCGCGTCTCGGTGGGCGGTTGACGCATGGCCCGTTCCTCAAAAGCCCGACGGCCTTCCGGAGTCTCCGTTTCCGTCCCGCGTTCCACCACGATCTTCTCCGGGAAACCTGGCTCCCAGGTCGAGGCAAACGTGTCGAACTCCCCGAACGGGTTCGGTTCCCCCACCGGGCGGTAGAGCGGCAGGGGGCGGGGCAGGCCGAGACTGTAGAGCAGGACGGCCAGTTTCCCGCCCGGATTGTGGACCTCAATGGCGTCTATCGTCAGGGGCTTGCCAGAGGAAGACGGAAGGGGTGATGGGGCTTCTCTCGATTCAGAATTCGAGTTTATCTTCTCGCCCGCGATCTGGACTTTTTCAATCAGTCCCCGATGAACCGGGGTCAGGGTCAGACCGGGCAGCAGACCGGTGGGTTTGAGGACATCCGGCCAGAGCCGGACCCCGTCCGCGTCGGGGTTTTCCAGGGAACTCTCAATGTCGCGCCCCACCACGCGAGCCAACGCCACCACTTTCTGCCCGCTCAGAAACCGCAGTTCGAGTTCATGCCCCTGGTCGCCCCGTCCTTCGAACCGCCCGAAGGCCAGATAAGCGCGGACCGCTTCGAGCGCCTTCGGGTCGGCCTGCCAGGAGCGTCCCTCACGCGCCAGATCCACCCGCATCGTTTCACCCGGCGGAATCCATTTCGGCCCGAGGGCGGGCCAGTAACAATCCACCGGGCCCCGAACAACCAGGCGCCCCAACCGCTTCAGCCACGGACTGTCCGGATTGCGGACCAGGCCGAAGTGACGGGGATGCAGCGAGGGCGTGGGAGCCGGTACGGAATTGAGCCGTCTCATATAAATCGCATACCGCCACGGGATCATGGGATCGTACCCCCCGATATCCTCGAGCCCGTAAAATGCGGGCAGGCAGGGCATCAGAGAACGCCCGAACCCGGCTCGGGTGTAGTTGTAACTGTACTGAATCCCCATGTCGAAGGCAAAGAAACGCATCGGATCGTCCGGGGACACCCGGGAGGCGTCCGAGGGAGTTCCGCCGGTCGGGAAATCCGATCGTCCCGCGCGGTCCGCCGCCCCCTCCGGAACAGGCGGTGCCTCTTCCCCGGTCGAGACCTCGGCTGGGGCGAATCGTTCATTCCGAAATTCAGACTCCGGAATCGTCTTGATATCTACATTCCAGCGGACAAACGCCAGAGGTGTGGAACAGGCGAACAGAGCCAGAGCCACGAGGAGAAGTCGAGACAGAAAGAAAACGCGACGATTGGCGGGCGCCGAATCGGCCAACCCCACGGAACAACCGGACGGATCGCCAGAAAACGGCTTCGCCGAGGGGGAGTCGGACGGACTTTCGACCCGGCAGAGATCCCACAGGATCTGGAATCCCACCGCCGCCAGACACACAACACTGAAGAAGGCCAGAAACAAGACCCTGCGAGGTCCGTTGAAACTTCCCAGCAACGGGATCTTGAACAATACCGGCACCAGGCCTTTCCACGCCATCAGGCACGACGCCGTCAGGAGGGCGAACAGTCCCGCCACCACAGGGCCGCGTCCCCCCTCTCGGGCAATCGCGGTTTCAGCGGGACTCTTCGCTCTCCGAATCCGGGAAATCCCGGCTCCCACCCCGGCGGTCAACGCCAGCGCCAGCGCCACCCAGCCGGGGTAGAGAATCTGTTCCGCATCCTCGAGATCGCCACCCGTCCCTCCAATCCAGGCCTGAGCCAGCCCGCGAAACGTGACGGCTCCCATGGACAGTTCCGTCTGCGTCAATCCGTTTCCCCGTTCACTCTCGCGCAGCAAGGCCCGGGTCGTCATCCACTGGGGCGCCGACAGTCCCAGGGCGGCCGTTTCCACCACGACCACCCAGAGCAGCGCCCTTCCCAGCGCGCGCCCCGTGCGGTCGCGCATCCAGCCGGTCAACAGGAGGTAGAAGGCCGCTCCCGCCTGACAGTAGAGCGCCAGTTGCGGTGCGCCGACAAGCCATTGCATCGCCCCCGCCAGTCCGCCCGCGGCGGCCCAAAGCCTCACACGGCGGTTCCAACGCCCCGAAGCGCGAGCCCACTCCTCGCGACTCCGCTCAAAGGCCAGCAGCATCCACGGCAACCAGGCCGCCGCCTGCAGGTAGGCGCCAAAGGCCAGATGCGCCCACGTCCACCCACCCACCTGACTCAACAGCCCCCCAAGCAGGGGGCCAGCCAGGGGCTTGCGCCCATCGGCCCGCCGAAGCGCCCGGCGCAACCAGAGAAAAATCCCCAGCCCCAGCCAGGCGATGTGCGCGACATTGGTCGCGGTGAAAACCCGCGCCTGGGGCGCCAGAAGAAACGGCCAGTGACCGGGATAGAGAAGCCCCCACTGGGGGTTCGCCAGAAGCGGGACCCCGGCATAAACCGACCGATTCCAGAACGGCAACTCCCCCCCGGCCAACAGGTGAGCGGCATAGGTCCGAATCGGGTAGAAAGTGGTGAGGACATCCATAAACCAAGGCACCTCGCCCCTCCAGAGGGCCGGCGCCTGAAGTATCGCAGGCACAGCCAGCAATAGAAAAAGCCCCCAGGCCGCCTGGCGCCTGCAGGGCCTCGGTTGCACCCTGTTCTCCCCCTTCATGCGTACCTCCGTTTCGTATTTTCTCCCGCCTTTCCGGCTCTTCCGTCCTGAAGCAGGGAAAAACCGGACCGCCACGGGAGAACAAGGTCATCCCGGGTGATTGCAGATCGAGCCCCCCGACGACAGTCCCTCCGCCGGGAAACACTCGGGCCCCAAATCGGGATAGACCAGACAGTTCAGACCGATCCGGCAATTCTCGGGCGTCTTGGTATAGCGCCCGATCAGAGTCAGACCCGAAGCCAGAAGGTCCGGATGCTCGAAATTGGGAGGCGGCGCGTCCGTTTCCTTCTCACCCACGACACTCCGGACGCCGATCTCGGCGTACTTGTCCGCGATGAGTCGCGACACCCGGGCCCCCGAACAGACCCGCACCCCATCCATCAGGACAGAATCGCGCACTTCGGCCCCTTCCTGCACCTCGACCCCCCGGAACAGGATGCTGTTGATCACCCGCCCGCGCACCGACGAGCCCTTGCCCACGAGCGCATTGACGATTGTCCCGTTTCCGTAAATATGCGAGGGCATGTGGAAGTGCGAGGGTTCATCCGTCCAGTTGGTGTGGACCCGCCAGGCGTCCAGATCCAGCCCGCCCCGGGGATTGAGGCATTCCATGTTCGCCTCCCAGTACGACTCGAGCGTGCCGACATCGCGCCAGTAATGGGAAAATTCGAAGGCGTAGCAGCGGCTCTCGCCCACCATCTTAGGGATCAGATCTTTTCCGAAATCGTGCG
>DAOPYU010000196.1:0-3217 GCA_035353095.1 Candidatus Sumerlaeota bacterium
TCGAGACTTCAACCGGAGAGTGTCACATCGCCCTGGTGGATTCGTCCACCGGTCGTTACGTACTCGATACTCTGTCCGATGGAACGTATGATCTGTGGGTCTCCGATTCGAAGCACAGCCCCGCCTTCTTCGAAGGGGTGACGGTTTCCGCGACGATTCCGTCAAGAACTCTCAACGCGACTCTGGCAACAACGGCCACGACATTAGTGGGACAGGTCACCGATCCTTCAGGGACACCGGTGGCCTGTGCCGAAGTGGCATTGAAGGACAGGAAGGGTATTCCACTTCTCAATACTCTCACCGGAAACGATGGGATGTACCAACTGGGACCCCTTCCACAAGGAACGTGGGAAATCACCGTGTCCGTGCCGAGTTTCCTGCCGATCCAGCACACGGTGACACTTCCGGCTGCGGGATCCGTTCAGGAAGACTTCCAATTGAATTCCCTGATGGCGATTACGATCAGCGCCCGTACAATTGCGGGGCCATTTTCTTCCGGGATGGAGGAAATTCTCGGACCTCAGTTGACTATTGGTTCTGCTGCAACGGAAAACATCCAATCTGCTTCATTGAGTCATGCGGTTCCCAATCTGGCAGCGCTCTCTTCGGATAGGGTGACGGGTTCTGAGGTTCAGGCTTCTGTGGCGTTGTCGGCACGCTGGGGAGCCGACACCCTGGGCCTGGAGCCTCCCGAATGGCCTTTCAGCGACAGCTGGCTCCTCTCATATGCCTACATCAAGGTTCCACGTTGGTGTCAGGCTTGGGACGACGCTTACGATGAAGCTTCCCGAAGCGCCCGAGCGGTCCGAGAGGCGTTTGACGAGTGGCGGGCCGCCTATGACCGGTTCGACCAGTTGGCCGCTGCCGACCTGAATCTGGCGCTGGCGCAAGGTGTGCTGGTGGGGGCCAAAGCGTTTAAAACGATAGCCGGAATCGTAGGAACGGGCAATGGCCTTGAAGAGTCTCTGGAAGCCAAATACGGCGCTGCGGCTACTGCGGCTATTATGGGTGGGATAGACCGGGCCGTAGATCTCATGGGGACAATCGGAACGGCGATGGCTACGGGTGATTTTAACGGCGCCGAATTTGCTCTGAATCAACTCTGTGAATTGCAGTCAACGTGGAATGATATGAATGGCAGCCCGAATCTTTTCGGCAAAGTCATGAGCATCTATGGCATGATCAAGGACTTTTACGAACTGGCCAAGTTGTCCAATGATATGGTGGAAAACGATGTGAAGAATTCATTGTCCAGCTATGCGACGGCGCATGAATTCTTCCTCAGTCAGGCACGCCAACACCATGCCAATATGCGGGCCGTTCAGGCGGGGGCGGACTATTGTCAGGATGGCAAGAGCAACAAGCCCAAACGGCCACTTCCGAAACCGCCGAAACCCAAACCGGAGGATAAGAAAAAGATCCCCAAGAAGGGGAGCTACGATCCGAACGAAAAAGACACGGTCGGATTCGGTCCGAACGGATTTGTACAACCCTCCGAGACGCTGATCTTCACCGTGCATTTCGAGAACATGACGACGGCTAGCGCCAAGACCCAACAGGTGACCATCGCCGATCAGTTGGATGCCAACCTCGACTGGTCCTCATTCGAAGTCATGCAGGTCGCCTTTGCCAACACGTCGGTGGCGGTACCGGCCGGTCTGCGCTCCTACCAGGCCCAGACAACCGTGGAAAACGATCCCAACCCGGTTAAAGTCAATGTCGCCCTGGATACCTTCTCGGGGGTGGTGAACTGGACGATCCGGAGCGTGGATCAGGTGACCGGCGGGGTGCCGGAAGACCCGCTGGCAGGCTTCCTGCCTCCCAACGACGCCACGCATGTGGGCGAAGGGTATGTGACCTACAAAGTCTCGCCCAGGACGGGGTTGCCGGACGGAACGGTCATCCAGAATCAGGCTTCGATTGTGTTCGATGTCAATGCGCCGATTGTGACCAACACAACGGTCAATACTCTCGATGGGCTGGCGCCTCAGAGCGCCGTGGAAGCTTTGCCCGAATCTTCGGATGCCAACTTCCGGGTGACCTGGTCCGGTTCGGACAATGTGGGCGGGTCCGGGATCGCGTCCTACGACCTCTACGTCAGGAAGGATAACGAAACGGCCTACCAGTTGTGGCTGGGTGGGACGACCGAAACGCAGGCTGTTTATCAGGGAGACCCGAATCATGTGTATCGGTTCTACTCGATTGCCCGCGATCAGGTGGGCAATGTCGAGGCGATCCCTGCGCAACCCGATGCGGTCACGTCGGTACACGCATGGTTGCCGCCGACGGGAGTCTCGGCTTCCGACGGTCAGTTCCTCCAGACGATTCAGGTGACGTGGAATTCGATTCCGATGACTTACTACCGCGTCTTCCGTTCCACGTCTCCGAGGGGAGAATGGGCGGCGATCAGTGGGTGGATCACGGAGACTTCGTTTATGGATCAACCACCGCAACCGCTGGTGACGTACTTCTACTCGGTTCAGGTGGCGCGCGATGCGCAGGGGCTCACGGCAAGTGACTTCAGCGAAGCCGACGGCGGGTGGGCGACAGCGCCGGATGACAGCCCGCTCAATCTGGTCTGGAAGGTGACGTATCGGGGCTGCTCGGTACTGGCGGATGCGAAGGGGAACCTGACCGTTACCAATTCCACCGACCGCGGCAGTGTCAAGATCAACGCCGTTCGGCCCGGCCAGAAGGTGACGCCGCGACCGGGTTTCCTGACCATCAACTGCGGTGTGGTGCCCAGTGTGACCATCGAGGGCGCGATCGGGGTTTTCTACACCGAAGCGCCGGTGAAGACACTGACGGCGACCGGGCAGGTCAAGTCGCTTTTCGCCAAGGGATGCTCTGTACAGGATGTGACGGCCGGGAGCCTGGGGCAGGTTCGGATGGACGCCCTGGTGGATTCGTCGGGGTCGGGACGGCTGGAGAGTACCTTCCTGACGGCGACCGCGACGGCCTCGGCTCCGCGCCCGGCCAGTGTCCAACTGACGGGGGTGCTGTTACAGAATCTGGTGGCTCCCAGCCAGAAGATTCAGTCGGTCAAGGTGGGGACCAAGAAGTATGTGAACCGTACGACGGGGGTGACCAGCCTGAGTTATGGCGAAATCCCCGGCGGAACGATTCGGGCGCTTGAACTGGGACGGGTTTCCGTTCAGGGAGGCGTTTTCAAACCGGAAACCGTGATGGCGGGCGCTTCGGTCAGTCCGGCCAAGTT
>DAOPYU010000196.1:3227-8172 GCA_035353095.1 Candidatus Sumerlaeota bacterium
GCGCAGGTTTTGTGACTGGCGCGAAAGGCGCCTTGCAACCGGTCTTCCGGTCCGGCGCTCTTTCTCCCGGTGTGATGGATGTTCAGGCGCCGCTGAGCCTGTCCGTCACGGGTGGTGACGCAAAACCCGGCCTCGTGATCTCGACGGGGTCGGTGGCGCTTTTCTCCGCGAAGTCGGCCAGGTTCCGCGGTTCGAGTGGCGTTCAGTACATCGGGGGAAAATTGGGACTGGAAGCCGCGGACTTCGAGACGACCAGTACCCGCGCGGCCTGGGAAGCGGCTGTCGAGGTGTATCTGTCACCCGAACTTCTGCCGGTGCTCCAGACCCAGTCGTCGGTCCTGCTGTCCGGGACGGGGACCACCAGCAAGCAGAAGGACATCCGCTCCGTGTTTGGCGATACCGGAGTGACGGGGATCTTCATTTCCGGTGCGACGAAACAGCCTGACAATACGTGGCTGCCGGATTTCAGCGCGTCGGTCATCTCGATTGGCGCCGGCAAGGCGAAGAGTGGCGCCGGTACGCCGGAAATTCGGGGAGAAAGCTGGTCCGCCAAGCCGATCAAGTGGGGGAAGAAAAGCGTCCACACCGGTTTCAAGGAGCGGGTGCCCGCGGATCTGCCCTGAGTGAGAGAGAGAGGCCGTAGAAGAAATTGTCATACAAAGAATCAGCCCACCCGGTCAAACCGGACGGGCTGATTCTTTGCTCCCAGACAGCAGTCAAGCGTCCCAACCCCGGCTTTTTTTACCGGTGGGCGAGGACGCCCGTCCTCCCTGAAAGGCCCATTTTTATCGGTCAAGCGGTTGTCGGGAGCGCCAATCTCCTGATTGGCGCAGTCAAATGAGACCTCACCCCAAAGGGGAAGGAACAAAACTCTTCTCACCCACAAAAAAGGGAGAAAGGTCCATTCTCTATCCTCAACCGCCATCTTCCGGTTTGACGCTTACCCTTCTGTCTCGTCCGGGACCCGGTACTGGGTTCGCAGGCGCTGGAGTTCCGTCTTGAGTTCCGCAATAGGGGCGGCATAGACCGGGTTCTCGTATTCGTTTTTCATTTCCTGGGGATCTTTATCGAGATCGTAGAACTCCCACTCCTTCAGGGGGTAGAAGTACACCAGTTTGTAACGGTCGGTCCGCACGCCATAGTGGCGATAAACCTTGTGTTCGGCTTTCTCGCCCTCGTAGTAGTGGTAGTAGATGGACTTGCGCCAGTTGGCGGGTTTCTGGCCTTTCATCAAGGGCATCAGGCTGCATCCCTGCATGTCGGTAGGAATGGTTACACCGGCCATGTCGAGAAAGGTTTCGGCGCAGTCGAGGTTCTGGACCAGTTCCGTGACCGTGGTCCCCGGTTTGACCACGCCCGGCCATCGGGCCACGAGCGGGGTCCGCAACGACTCCTCGTAGATAAAGCGTTTGTCGAACCAGCCGTGTTCGCCCAGATAGAAACTCTGGTCGGAGGAGTAGAAGACCACGGTGTCGCGTTCGAGACCCGAGTCGCGCAGGAAATCGAGTACGCGCCCCACATTTTCATCCACGGAACGAATGCAGGCGAGGTAGTCCTGCATGTAGCGTTGATACTTCCACTTGACCAGTTCTTTTCCCTGCGGGTTCGCCTTGCGGAACGCCTCGTTCTTGGGGTTGTAGGCCGCCAGCCACTGCTGGAGTTGCTCCTTGTCCAGGCGTCCGAGGCTGCCCGCCCAGGCGGCATGTTGGGGGGAGTCTTTCGGAGGTTCCTCCGGGGGCCAGACCTTCAGATCCACATTCAACCGCATCGTCTTTTCGAGGGTCATGTCCTGTTGCCGGGCGGCAGTCCCGCGCCCCTCGTAAGTGTCGAACAGGTTGGGCGGTTCCGGGATTGTCACGCCGTCGAACGCGGTGAGGTGTTTCGGGCTGGGTTGCCATTCGCGGTGGGGAGCCTTGTGCTGGACCATGAGCATGAAGGGTTTGGCCGGGTCGCGCTGGCTCTTCAGCCAGTTGAGCGCTTTGTCCGTGATGAGGTCGGTGACGTAACCCGGCTCGCGTTTCTGCCCTTCCGGCGTGATGAAGTCGGGGTTGTAGTAACACCCCTGTCCCGGCAGGATTTCCCACTTGTCAAATCCGGTGGGTTGCGTGACCAGGTGCCATTTGCCAAAGAGGGCGGTCTGGTAACCGGCCGACTGCAACAGCTTCGGAAAGGTCTGCTGGCTGCCGTCAAAACGGTTCGAGTTGTCCCGGAAGCCATTGATATGGCTGTGCTTACCCGTAAGAACCACCGCCCGGCACGGTCCGCAGATCGAGTTGGTGACAAAACTGTTCTGGAAAAGGACTCCCCCGCGGGCGATGCGGTCAATGTTCGGAGTCGGCGCGACCTGGGCCAGGCGGCCCCCGTAGGCGCTGACGGCATTCTGGGCGTGATCGTCGCTGTAGATCCAGACGATGTTGGGTCGTTTGGGGACAGGCTGGATGTTTGCATACGCAGAAAGAAGAGGCGAGGCCAGGGAAGCCGCCCCGAGGGTTTTGAGAAATGCGCGCCGTTTCAGGGTTTTCATGAATATATCCTTCGCCGGAATATCCTCTTCTCCCATCGTACCTTCCCGTTTTGTGGAAATCCCGGACAGGCAGGGAGATAGAATTGAAGAACAATCACGCTACCTTCTCCCGGTATCCGCGTCAAGCCTGTTCCAGCCGGAGGTGGATCACAAACGAGTGCGACGCCATGAGAAAAAGCGCAATCGAGAAAATGGACCGATTTATGTTCGACTCCCCCGACGGGGGTGTTGTAGAATTCGACCGAGAAAAGGGGTTTCCATATTCCGGTACCGAGGTTTTTTTTGTGATTACCCAAATACTGCTGGACCTGCTCGTTATTTTCGGGGTCTCCATACTGATTCTTCTGGTCTGTCATCGGTTCCGGATTCCAGCCATTGTGGGGTACTTTCTGGCGGGAATCGTCAGCGGGCCGTCGGGTTTCGGGTTTGTGAACGATCTGCATCAGGTGGACACGCTGGCCGAAATCGGGGTGATTCTGCTGTTGTTCACCATCGGCATGGAATTCTCTCTGAGTCAACTGATTCGGCTCCGCAAGGCCATTCTGGTGGGAGGATCTCTTCAGGTTCTCTTGACAATTCTGCTCAGTACGCTTCTGGTGTGGTGGGGGGGGCGCCCCCTGAACGAGTCCATCTTCATCGCGTTTCTGGTGGCGTTGAGCAGTACGGCGATTGTACTGAAGACTCTGCAGGAAAAGGGGGAGATTGACAGTCCGCATGGCCGGATTTCCCTGGGGATTCTGATTTTTCAGGACATTGCCATTGTTCCCATGATTCTGCTGACACCGGTTTTGTCCGGCGCTTCGGGTCATGTCGGCGCCGCGGTGGGGGTGTTGCTGGCCAAAGCGGTCGGGGTTCTGGTGTTTGTCGTGGTGGCCGCAAAGTGGGTGATGCCGTTCGTTTTGTACCGGGTGGCCCGAACGCGCAGCAACGACCTTTTCCTGATGTGTGTGATGGTCATCTGTTTCGGGGTGGCGTGGGTCACGTCGCAGGTGGGACTGTCTCTGGCGTTAGGCGCCTTCCTGGCGGGCTTGATTGTCTCCGAAACCGAGTACAACCACGCGGCGCTGGGGAATATCCTGCCTTTCCGGAGTGTCTTCACCACATTTTTCTTCGTTTCGATCGGCATGATGCTCGACCTGCGGTTTTTCTGGGAGCATGCCGTTCTGCTCAGTCTGGGGACACTGGGCGTTTTCTTCCTCAAAATGGTCGTCGGGGTTCTGGTGTCTGTTCTGTTGGGCTATCCCCTGCGGACGAGCATTCTGGTGGGATGCGCGCTGGGTCAATTGGGCGAGTTTTCCTTTGTCTTGTCTGCCACGGGGATAAAAGAGGGACTTTTCTCTCCCGACGACAATCAGGTGCTTCTGGCGGTTGCCATTCTGAGCATGGCCATCACGCCCCTGGTTTTGAGTCGGGCGCGGAGCTTTGCGGATCTGGTCCTTAAAATCCCATTTCTGTCGAACCGAACGCCTTCTTCCGTCCCGGAACCGCAAGCGTTGGGAGAGGAGCAAGACGATCGGCTGGTCATTGTCGGGTTCGGTTTGATCGGTCGGAATGTGGCGCGCGCGGCAAAAGCCGCTCACATCCCCTATTCTGTCATCGAGATGAACCCCGATACGGTCCTGCGAGAACGGGAAAACGGGGAACCGATCCTTTTTGGAGACGCAAGTCAGGAACCCGTACTCGAACAGGGACATGTGGTGGAGAGCCGGGTGGCGGTGGTGGCGATCAACGACCCGGTGGCGACGCGCCGTGTGACGGAAAAGATCCGGCAATTGAACCCGGAGATCCATTTGATCGTACGGACCCGATTCATCCCGGAAATGAAGCCGTTGTTCGATCTGGGCGCCAATGAGGTTATCCCGGAAGAATTCGAGACGTCGGTGGAAATCTTCGCGCGGATTCTGACCAGGTATCTGGTTCCCCGCTCGGAAATCGAGGGTCTCGTTCAGGAAATTCGCGCCGACAATTACGAAATGCTGCGTGACCTTTCGGACGCTTCCGCGACTTTGACCGATCTGCGTCAGCACCTGCGGGGGGTGAATATCACCACCCTGAAAATCGAAAGGGGAGCGGTGTTGATTGGAAAAACTCTTCAGGAAACCGAATTGCGCAAACGGCATCAGGTCTCCGTGGTGGCCATCCGACGTGGGACGGAGGTGATTGCGAATCCCGGTGGTGAAATCCATCTGGAGGAAGACGACATCCTCTATCTTCTGGGTTCTCCCACCGATGTGACTCGAGCCGCCGGTCTGTTTGTGCCGAAAAACGCTTGACCGTTCTTGGCCGGAACGGCATAACGGGCGTACTCTTCCGAAACACTCTTGATGGGGAGTGGTTGTCTGTGCGACATCGAACCGAGGACGTTCTCGTATGGACTATTATGATTTTCTGGACATTCTGGATCGCCTGAGCAATCCGTAC
>DAOPYU010000197.1:0-8067 GCA_035353095.1 Candidatus Sumerlaeota bacterium
CTTCTGAAGGCCATAGCCCTTGTTTTCCTGCCCACAGAAATTCGACAGGCACCCCGCCAGCACGAAATTGACCAGGGCGTCCGTCCCCAGATAAACCAGCGCCTCCTGCAGCGAGGTGACTTTCCGGGGCAATCCATAGAAAGGCGAATTGCACAACCGCAACACCTTCATGGTGATGGCCGGATCGAGTTTGATCACCTCGACAATATCCCGCGGCGCGATTTCCGGATCGCGGCACATCGCCAGCAGGCGCAACACCAGGTCGGGCAACGGCGGGATTTCCTGCACCATCTTCTTCAGTGCGTCAATCGAGATCATATGTAACGCACCTCCCCGCCGGGCAGTTTGATTTCCACTCGTCCATCACTCAGGCGCATTTTCATCGTTTTACCCGATACCCCCCCCACCATTTCCGAGGTGATCAGCAGATTGTTTTTGAAGAGCAACTTGCGCGCCGCCAGATAATTGCGCTTGCCAATGTTGAAAAAATTCGAGGAATCCATGACATTCGCGCCTCCCGCCAACTTGATCAACAGCCGGCTGCGCACCGCCCCCTGCTGGTAGGCATTGCGGAACAGCATGGGAATGCCCGTGTCGGCAAACATATAAGGATTCTCGCGCGCCTTCTCGATGTTCAAGGACGCTTCGGGTAACATATAATGCAACATGCCGCCGATTCGGGTGACCGGATCGTAAATGGCCACCCCGATACAGGACCCCAGGGCATAGGTCGTAATCTCGTCCCCATTGTCATTGCCCGTTGCGATCTTCATGTCGGCAATATCTACCACAATATTCGGCATTCGTTCCATCTCCCCGACCGGGTAAAACCTCTTCAGAATCGGCTTCGAGTCTCGGGTCTCCTAAAAACACGAACACCGCCTCAATTCACCCTATTGCCCTTCAACGCCTGTGATACAGGAGTTCCACATAGAACTTCTCTCCGTTCGCCAGAACGAAAGGCACCAGCAGGCGGGGAAAATCATCCTTGGCGCCCGTATAGAAAAGCCGCTGTCCACTGCTGACCGAAATGCTGGGCAACGACAGATCGAACAGATCCAGCTTACTCGACATGCGACGCTTGAGCGTTCCGGCAATCATATTGGCCAATTCCCCGACCGTATCGCACAACTGCTGGTACGAGGGCGCCTCCCCCTCCCCCCCCGTCATCATATCGAAACATTCCGCGGCGAACTGCTTGGAGCAATGGACTCCGAGCATCCCGGAAATTTCCCCGGCGATACAGATAACCGCCGTAATATCAATCCCCGGAATCTCGGCGCTGACGGTAATGGGGTCATTCTGAATGACCTCCATAAAGGACATGGTTTCAAAAACATCCCGTGTGGACTCGACCAGCAGTTCGTAATTGCGCTTGTTCATAAACATCTCCCACTTCTTTCGGGCTCAAAAATGTCCCCACGCACCTGAAGAAAAAAAACAAAAATGTTCCGGGAATCTTAGAAAGCCGTGGGATCGGAAAAATCGGGCGGAGGTTCCACCCCGTCCTCCCGTTTACACAGCAACCCCAGGGGACCCAGCTGCTCCACCAACCGCTCGGGCGTAAAGGGCTTGAGGACATAACCCGACGCCCCGAGATCCATGGCCTCGTTGATCCGTTCCTCACTTCCCTCGGTCGTCACCATGATGACCGGCAGTTCCTGAAGCCGCTCGATCTGCCGCAGCCGCATGAGCATTTCAATCCCATCCATCCCCGGCATGTTGATATCCGACAACACCAGATCTACCGGTGTCTTCATCAGAATATCGAGCGCTTCCTGACCGTTTGCGGCCTCGAGAAACCCGGCCACATCCAGCCCCGCCTGACGGACCACTTTCTTGACCACCTGACGGATCAACATGGAATCGTCAACAATCAAAATATGTAGGCTCACAGATAACACTCTCCTTACAGGGTATGCAGCACACTATGAGCAATTTCGCAATCTTGCCATATGCCCATAACTATATTGATCTCATCGGCAGAATGCACTATAAAGTTGAGTGAAAAATGAAAAAACCACCCGACGAGTCCTCACCCATGTCCCTCTTCCCTCTCGAAACTCTCCCCTCCAGGCCTCTTTCTCCTCTGCCGATCCTGCTGGCCGGTCCCACCGCCACAGGAAAAACGGCTCTCGCCATCGCCCTGGCCAGACGCCTCGGGGGCGAAATTATTTCCGCCGACTCCATGCAGGTCTATCGGGGCTGCGTGATCGGCACCGCTCAAGCCACCCCCGAGGAACTCGACGGCATCCCCTGCCACCTGACCGGGTGTGTCGAACCGGACCAGACGTGGACCGTTGCGGACTGGCTCCGGGAGGTTCAGGTCTGTATCCACAACATTATCAATCGGGGACACTATCCCATCGTCGCCGGAGGAACCGGCCTGTACTTTAAGGCGTTGACGACCGGCCTGTTCCAGGCCCAGGGCGCGGGACGCGACCCGGAACGCCGGGCCCGGCTGGAAAGGGAATGGGACGAGGACCGGGGAACCCGCCTTCACGCGCGACTGAATGAAGTGGACCCGGACGCCGCCCGCCGCATCCACCCCAACGACCGCCTGCGTGTGGTCCGGGCGCTCGAAGTCTATGAAGCCTCCGGCCAGGCCTTGAGCCAGCTTCAGGCCCGCGACCGCCACCAGCATCCCCCCCTCCAAGCCTGCCGCTTCGTCCTCACCGCCAACCGTCCCCTTCTCTACTCCCGCATTGACCGCCGGGTCGAAGAAATGATGCGCTTGGGATTCGCCGAAGAAGTCGAGCAACTCGCCGCGCAAGGCGCCACGGAAGCCTGGCCGGCCATGCGGGCGCTGGGGTACCCTCAGGTGTTGCGTTGGCTGCGGGGCGAAACAACCCGGGAAGCCGCCCTCGAAGAAACCCAGCGCCTCAGCCGCCGTTATGCCAAACAGCAAATCGTCCTGCTGCGCCAGTGGCCGGGCGCTCTTTGGCTGGACGCCCCCCGGGGAGTGGAAAAAAACAGCGATATCATCCAGAAAATACTTGAGTTTTCCCCTCCTCTTTGCGTTCAATGAAGTACCTTTTTTACCCGCCCCGGGCGGGTAGCCGCACCAGCAGGCATTCTCGGATTTTTCGGTAACACGTGCAGAGAAGAAAGCGACTCAAATGGCATCTGCAACCGTCAACCTTCAGGACAGTTTCCTCAATCAGGTCCGCAAGGAATCCATCCCGGTCGAAATCATGCTGCTCAATGGTGCGACATTCCAGGGACTCGTGCGCGGATTCGACAATTTCACGATCGTGATGCATGTCGGCGCCAAACAGCACCTGATCTACAAGCACTCGATCGCTCAACTGATTACCCCGAAAGCCGTCCGAAAACCAGGGGAAGAGGTGCGCCATCCCGTACCCGGCGAAAGACCCGCCGTTCCCAATGCGTCGGCCCAGACGCCGAAAAAAGATCCCACGCGATCCAGAGAGCCCAGACCCGGTGAACGGTTCAACTCTCTGGATCTCTCCGGCATCCATCTGGAGGGAGCGAGCGTTTCCGAGCATGATGCCGAGGCCCCCCACTCCCCCTTCACCCCTGAAGAAACGATCCAGCAGGAACACACCTGATCGTCCCAAACGTAAAACGCACCAATCACACCTCCGCGTCACGTTTCCCGAACACCGTCGGCATATGTCTCCACGACCCGACAGACACGGTTTTTTCCTCGATATTCCTGTCTTTCGCAACGGCTTCCTGTTGATTTCATCCGCCAAATCCAGTATTCTCTGAACCGGTGTGCCCCTCAGGCACACTCCCGGCACACCCAGATGACTGCCGCCGGGGAGTCACGCAGAACAGGAGAACCGTACGACAATGGCATTGACCGCACCCCGTGGAACCAAAGATATCCTGCCCGAGGAAGTCGGGTATTTTCAGATGATCGAAGAAACCGCCCGGCGGGTCTTCGCCCGGTATGGGTACCAGGAAATCCGGACCCCCATTTTCGAAGGGACGGAACTCTTCTCGCGCAGCATCGGCGAGGAGACGGACATCGTCTCGAAGGAAATGTTTACCTTCCCCGACCGCAAGGGCCGCAGCATGACCCTGCGCCCGGAAGGCACCGCCCCGGTGGTGCGCGCACTCGTCCAGCACAACGCCTTCAAACAGCAGGGCGTCCAGCCCAAGGTCTATTACCTCGGTCCCATGTTCCGTTACGAACGCCCCCAGGCGGGCCGCCAGCGTCAGTTCAACACGGTCGGCGTGGAATTCTTCGGCTGTTCCTCCCCCCTGGCCGATGTCGAGGTCATCTCGATGCTCGACACCTACCTGCGCGAACTCGGATTCTCCGGCACGCGAACCCGGATCAACTCCATCGGCAACCAGGCCTCCCGCAAGGCCTACAACGCCGAACTGCGCCAGCGTCTGGCGGGCGTGCGCGATCGCCTGTGCCCGGACTGCCAGCGACGCTCGGAGGTCAACCCCCTGCGCGTCCTCGACTGCAAAATCCCCTCCTGTCAGGAAGTGTACAAGGACTTCCCGTCCCTGGGTGACTTCCTCGACGAGGAAAGCCGCGCCCACTTCCAACTGGTCCTGAAAACCCTCGAAGACCTCGGGGTGGCCTATGAACTCAAACCGTCCCTTGTGCGCGGGTTCGACTACTACACCCACACGGTCTTCGAGATCTCCCTCGAAGGCCTCGGGGCGCAGGACGCCGCCCTGGGCGGCGGGCGTTACGACGGGCTGGTCGAGGAACTCGGCGGTCCCGCAACCCCGGCGGTCGGCGCCGCGTTCGGAGTCGAGCGACTCATCATCGCCCTCCAGGCGGCGGGCATCGCCCCCCCCCGGCCCGATCAGGCGCGTGCGGTCTATGTCCTGGCGCTCGAGGACAGTTGCCTCCCGGCGGCCTGTACCCTCACCCAGCAGATCCGTCAGGCGGGGCTTCCCGCCACCTTCGACTTCAGCGCGCGCGGCTTCAAAGCGGGCCTGCGCGCGGCCAACCGCGACACCATCAACCGCATGGTCGTCCTGGGCGGTTCGGAACTCGAACAGGGCGTCGCCCTGGTGAAAAACCTCGAAGCCCGGACGGAACAACAGGTCCCCCTGACCGAAGTCGCGGCGTATCTGGTTGGGTGATATTCCCCGGTGTTCGAGGCCAATAAGAGGAATTCTATTATTAACCGCGAAAAGCGCGAAAGATCTATTATTCGCGCTTTTCGCGTCTTTCGCGGTTGATATCCGTCCAACCTTCCCTTGGTGATAAAAGTGAGAGACGAATGAGATTTCGAAACTCTGTCGTCGTGTTGTGGGGATTCACTTGCGATTTCCGAAAATTTGACGATTGACAAGAAGGGGAGAACCCGCAATCCTGTCCGTTGCGGGCCGGAACGGACGCAGATGAATCACCTGATCTCTAAAAAAAATGAATATCCTGCAACACCAAGGTTCCCTCCGAATGCCTTTTTTCTTTCCCTTTCGTCGCCCCCAATTCGTTGTCCTCATCGCCTTTCTTTGCAGTTTCGGCAACATGCCGGGGTCCATTCTGCTCCCGCTGCTCGCCAAGGAACAACTGGGCGCCAGCAAGGCGCTTCTGGGCGCGTACGGGCTGGCCTCCTGCTTTTTCTATGTGATCCTCGGGCTGGTGTCCCACCGGGTCCACCGGCGCATCGGTTTCCGGGGAGCGGTCCAGGTGGCCGGAATCGTGTTGACCGGCGCATGTTTTTGGATGCTCCACATCCATTCCGCCCTGACGCTTCTGGGCCCGTGCCTCCTCCTGGGAATCACGGGCGGTCTGATCTGGCCGGCCCTCGAGGGGGCCAACTCCGAGAACCAGACGCCCGAGCAGATTAAGCGGGGTATCAGTTGGTTCGTCGTTTCCTGGGTGACGGGCAACATGACCGGTGTTCTCGTGTTCGGCTGGCTCTACGAGTTCAACCCGCTCATCCCCTTCCAGGTCACGGCCGTGATCGGAGTCGTTGTGACGCTTCTGGCCAGTTTTCCCCGGTTGTTTGAACATGCGCCCTGGCCCGGTCAGCTGACTGCGCACGCAGACCAGCATGTGCCCCGTGGGAAGCGGGAACTCTTCGTCCGACTGGCTTTTCTGGCCAATTTCGCCACCTGGGTTGCCGCCGCCTGTATCCGCAACCTGTTGCCGGAATATGCCCATGCGCACGGTCTGACCGGCGTGCGGTACGGCATCCTGATGTCCACCATGATGGTGGGGTTTTTCGCGGCCAACGCCCTGCTGACGCTCTGGCACGGCTGGCACTATTCGGGGCGGGTCTTCATCGCCGGGCAGGCGCTGGGCGTTCTGGCCCTGCTTTACTTTTCCTTCACGGATTGCTATGGCGGGCTTCTGACGGCACAGTTCCTCGTTGGCGCCGTTATGGGGTTGACATATTTCGCGAGCATTTATTACGGCATGGAACTGGGCGGGGCGGACACCGGCCACGGGGGGTACCATGAAGCCATCATCGGGGCCGCGTCGGGCCTTGGCCCCTTTGTCGGCAGCGGCAGCATGATCCTCTTCAACTGGGACCGGGCCGCTTTCCCCACCGCCGCGCTCTTCCTCACCCTCATCGCCGGTTTTCAAATCTACCTGATGCGGCGCAATCAAACCGGGGAATGAAAAGAGTTGGACGGGATAACCGGATCAAGAGGATAAGGAAATTGAGAACCTCATCCTGTTGATCCTGTTATCCTGTCAAATCCGGAATCACCCCCAATAACGTCTCACGCCATCACTTCATGTTCCGTGCGGCAGATGATCTCGTTCTGGAGGTCTTCGGTCAGGTCCACGAAATAATCGCTGTACCCCGCCACCCGCACGATCAGGTCCTTGTGTTTTTCCGGCTCGCGCTGCGCCTTGCGCAACGTCTCGGCCGTCACTACGTTGAACTGGATGTGGTGTCCGTCCATCCGGAAGTAGGACCGGATCAGGTGCGTCATCTTCTCGACCGTGTCGGGGTTGTCGAAGAGGTGGGGCGAGAATTTCTGGTTGAGAAGCGTCCCTCCCGTTTTCAGATGGTCCATCTTGGCCGCTGAGAGCAGCACGGCGGTCGGTCCCTTGCGGTCGGCGCCCTGAACGGGCGAAATACCCTCCGAGAGCGGTTCCCCCGCCAGACGCCCGTCCGGCAAGGCCCCGATGACACTGCCGAAATAGACATGCACGGTCGTGGGCAACAGGTTGATGCGATGCACACCCCCGCGCACGTTGGGTCGTCCGTCCACCGCGTTGAAATAGACGTCGAACACCCGACGCATGATCCCGTCGGCGTAATCGTCGTCATTCCCGAACTTCGGTGTCTCGTCGAGCAGAGAACGCCGCAACGCCTCGGAACCTGCAAAATTGGCATCCAGAACCGCGACCAGGTCACGCATCGAGAGCGTCCGCCGGTCGAACACGTGGTACCGGATCGCTGTCAGGGTGTCGGTGACACTGCCCAGTCCCACCCCCTGAATGTAGCTCGTATTGTACCGCGCCCCGCCCTGATTGTAATCCATCCCCTTCGTCACGCAATCGTCCACCAGAAGCGACAGGAAGGGCGCCGGGAGGTAGCGCGCGTAGAGCGTATCAATGATATTGTTCCCACGAATCTTGATCTCGATGAAATGGCGCACCTGTTTCTCGAACGCCAGGAAGAACGCGTCGAAACTCTCGAAACTTTCGGCGGTCCCCGTTTCCAGACCGATGCGTTTCCCCGTACGCGGGTCCAGGCCGTTGTGGAGCGTGAGTTCCACAACCTTCGGCAGGTTGAAATACCCCGTCAGGATATAGGCCTCTTTCCCGAACGCGCCGCTTTCGACACACCCGCTCGCGCCGCCGCACCGCGCGTCCTCCAGGCTTTTGCCCTGACGCACCAGTTCCTGCACGATGGCGTCGGTGTTGAACAGGGACGGTTGCCCGAAACCCGTCTTGATGATCTTGATCGCGCGCTTGACGAGCCGGTCCGGGTTCTTCTTGCTGATCTGGACCATCGAGCTGGGTTGCAGGAGGCGCATTTCCTCGATCACGTCCAGAATCAGGTACGTCAGTTCGTTGACCGCGTCGCTGCCGTCGGCTTTCACCCCGCCGACGTTGATGAGCGAGAAATCCGTGTACGTGTTGCTCTCCTGCGCCGTCAC
>DAOPYU010000198.1:0-2653 GCA_035353095.1 Candidatus Sumerlaeota bacterium
TTTCAAAAAAAATGCACTTTTCTTCCCAACAAAAAGCCGATTTTGACACTATAGTAGTGTGAGGCATGAGAACGGGAAATGCGGGACACCCTCATTCTCGAACCTAACTCGAAAAGAGTCAATAAAATGCCCGATTCAAACCCGAATTCAAACACCGGCGTTTCTGTCCCCGCCAAACGGGGCGGATGGCGGCGGCTCTTCCTCTGGAGCGTCCTGACGGGAGCCGTCCTCTTCGTTTCCTTCCTAATCCTACTGACGGTACTCACCGTCCCGAACCTGCGGCGCGACGTGGCCCCGCCCGAGGTGTCCGGGGCGCATCGGGTCAGTCGTCGAACCATCCCGGAATCCCCCGGCGTCCTCCCGTCTGCATCGTCGGAGTCGGCCATCGCCCCGTCCCGCCCCCCCTCCGGGGGCCCTTCGCTCTTCAACCTCGACGATTTCCCCCACCTCTCCCCCACCATGCGGACCCTGTCTCAGGCGTGGCTCGACCAGTGCGGGGAAACGAGCCGGGCGCTCGACAGCATTCCCGATCCGGATCGCCGTAATCAGATGCTTCATTTTCTGAAAATTCGAAAGGATAAGATGCGGGCCTTCCTGAACGCTCCTCTGGAGTGGAAGGATCAGACTTTCAAGGAGGCCGAAAGTCGGACCTGGAGGGCTCGCTCTATCTATTATGGCGGAATATTCGATTTCTGTCCGGAATTAGACGCTACGCTTCGAAAAGAGGCCAACCGTTCCAATGTCCTGTCGGAGCGGATGGCGTTCGAGTACTATGCATCCCTGAAAATGTGGGATTTGGCGGCGGATGCCTGCGGATGGGCCGACCGGGAAGCTTCTTACCAGCACGAGTTCCTCAAGGCGTGGCGAAGGGGCCGCGAACTTCCCGCGGACCCAGAATCTCTCGCCGGGTATCGCGAAGTGAACACCTGGGACGAAGAAGTCTATTGTCTGCGACAGATGGGAGGGCGGGGACTGGTCGCCTTGACCGCCCGTTCGTATCAACAGGCGGTGGGGGCCCGGATGAAGGGACAGGAGAACTCGACCCTGTTCCAAATCGTGCGACTGGGAACCGCGCCCCTCCTGATTCCAACCGTCCTGGCCCCGGCCAGTCAGGAAAGGGGTCGAGCGCGAAACCAGACACCGGAAACGGGAAATCCCCTGAAAGAGGGGACGCAGAAATAGGGGTGATTCGGGAACCACGCACAAAGATCCATCCCCGAGAGAGGTCAAAGGGGAAACGGATGAAAGGGGCGGTCGCCCCAGGCAGACCGAAGCGGTGGAGATAAGACTCTATGTACGACGATCTGGACTCGAATATCCCGTCTCCTATGCCGCCGAGAAAAGCCGGCTGGCGGCGGTTCTTCCTCTGGACCTTGTTGGGGACTGGAGTGCTTTTCTTTTTGGCGCTGGTACTTTTGATCGCGCTCACCGTTCCCAACCTGCGCCGCGAGGTGACCCCACCCGAGGTGTCCGGGGCGCATCGGGTGGGGCAGTCGAAAAACGCCCCGGATCACCCGACGGCCCCGACTTCCGGGACGCTTTCGGTCTCCGTCTCCCCCTCCGGGACATCCCCCCTGAATCTCGACAATTTCCCCCACCTGTCCCCCACGATGCGGAAGATGACCCAGGACTGGCTCGACCGGTGCGCCGAGACCGACCGGGCCCTGGCCGCCATCGCCGACCCGGCTCTGCGCGCCCAGATGGCCGAACTCCTCAAAGACCGGGGCAACATGCGCGCTTTCCTCAACCTGCCGTTGGAATGGGAAAATCTGCCGTACGAGGAGGCCCACAATCATGTGTGGGAATGGCACAACTGGGAGGAGGGACAAATAAAGATACTGCCTCTACATCCGTATCATCTCACCATAGAGAAAAGAGAGAGTGAAAGAGCGCAAGGCATTGTCGGGCCAAGCCTCTCCTCGAGACCTGTCCGGAATTTTATCGAGCATTCTGGAAGGAAGTTTCTTATATCCCCAGTGCGTTTGAACGCATGGATTTTGAATTGCGTGTGAGCAAAAACGATTGGAAGGACGCGGCAAGGGATTGTACATGGGCACACGTTTATTGTCCCCTTGACCCCAATGCCCCTCTTCTTCCCGATCCGCCTCCACCCGAAGAATGGCGGAAACAATATGAAGAATGGGCAATATCGGATCGATGGAAAGGTAGTGAATTCCGAAAAGTTTTCACCTGGGACGAGGAAGTCTATTGCCTGCGCCAGATGGGGATCAAAGGTCTGCCGTTCCTGACCGTCGGTTCGTATCAGCGCGCGTTGTACACGGGAACGAAGGACCTTCAGAGTCCCACCTACAAGAAACTTCAGGGATTCGGCGACTGGGCTACGAGGAAATTATCGGGGATTCCTGAATAGGGCCCCGAGTGGTTTCGGTATTGACAGGAACCGGGGTTTCAGCCAACCTGCGGGGTAGGTCCGACGGCGGGAGCCTCTGCGATGAAACGGTTCGATCTGTCCCCTTGTCTTTCTGAATTTCCGGAGAATTCGATTCTTCCCCATTCAACCGCACGAACCGCGGAAACCGATTTTTTCAACCACGAAAAACACGAACCACACGAAAACCGCCTCTTTTCGACCGGACGCCGTCTTGAGTTCATTGAAACGCAGACCGGTTCCATCGCGGGAAAACAGCATTCG
>DAOPYU010000198.1:2753-8056 GCA_035353095.1 Candidatus Sumerlaeota bacterium
CCGTCTTGAGTTCATTGAAACGCAGACCGGTTCCATCGCGGGAAAACAGCATTCGAATTCAACGGGAAAGAACGCTTTTTTTCGTGTGTTTCGTGTCTTTCGTGGTTTCTCTTGCGGTTTCGTCTTTCGTGGTTCCTCTTGTGGCTGCGGTTCTCATTGCGGTCGTGGTTCCGCGGTGTCAGGGCTGGCCTTTGTCCGCCTTCTGGCCGTCTGTCTGGTAGTGGCGCTCAGTGTCTCCCTCGCGGGGTGTGGGGGCGGACGCGACGACGCCACGCGGTCGCAGATTCTCCAGAAGGGCAACGGCGCCGAACCGGAGACGCTGGACCCGCACCTGATGAGCGGCCACCCGGAGTTTTACATCGCCTGGGCGCTCTTCGAGGGGTTGACCACGCCCGACCCGGAAACGCTCGAGCCCCGGCCCGGTATGGCCGAATCGTGGGAGGTTTCGCCCGACGGGCGGGTTTACCGCTTCCACCTGCGGCCCGACGCGAAGTGGTCCACGGGCGAACCGCTCACCGCGCGCGATTTCGTCTTCTCGTGGAAACGCGCCCTTTCGCCCGCGCTCGGGTCGTCCTACGCCAACCTGCTTTACTGCATCGCGAACGCGGAGGCCTACAATTCGGGGACACTCGACGATTTCAGCCAGGTGGGCATCTCGGCGCCCGAGGAACGGGTCTTCGAGGTGCGGCTCTGCCGTCCCTCGCCCCAGTTCCTGGCGATGCTGTGCCTGCCGGTTTTCCTGCCGGTCCACGAGGCCTCGATTGCGGAGCACGGCCCGGTGGACCAGCGCGAGGTGGCGTGGACCCGGCCCGGTCACCTGGTCACGAACGGGCCGTTCCAACTCACCGACTGGCGCCCGAACGACGTGTTGCGGGTGCGGCGCAACCCGCACTACTGGGACACAGCGCGTGTGCGGCTCGAGGGGATCGATTTCCGCCCGATCCAGAGCCTCCAGACCGAGGAACGCGCCTTCCGCACGGGCCGCCTCCACCTGACTTACAACGTCTCGCCCGGCAAGATCGCCGTCTATCAACGGAAAAACCCCGGACTACTCTACATCACCCCCTTCTACGGTACCTACTTCTACCGGTTCAACACCACGCGTCCCCCGCTCAACGACCCGCGCGTGCGCCGGGCGCTGGCGCTGGCGCTCGACCGCCGCGACCTGGTCGAGAACGTCGCGCGCGGCGGCCAGATCCCCGCCGACGGCCTGGTCCCCCCCGGCGTCGGGTACGAACCGACATCGCGCCTCGCCTGCGACCCCGACGAGGCGCGTCGCCTTCTGGCCGAGGCGGGTTACCCCAACGGACAGGGCTTCCCCGCCCTCTCACTCCTCTACAACACGGACGAGGCGCACCGGGCGCTGGCCCAGGCCGCCCAGCACCTCTGGAAAAGCAACCTCGGCATCGAAATCACGCTCCAGAACCAGGACTGGAAGGTCTATCTCAACACGGTCAAGCAGCTCGACTACGACATCGCGCGCGGCAGCTGGATCGCCGACTACGCCGACCCGGCCAACCTGCTCGAGACGTTCCAGACGGGTAACGGCAACAACCGCGCCGGGTACTCGAACGCCGAGTACGACGCCCTGCTGACCCAGGCGCAGAACGAACCGGACCCGGAAAAACGGATCGGGATTCTTCAAAAGGCCGAAGCGCTCCTGCTCACGGAACCGCCCTTCGCGCCGGTCTATCACTACACGAACATCTACCTGAAGGTCCCTGAATTGAAAGGTTTTACCCCGAACATTCTCGGCATGATCCCCTACAAGTTGCTCTACTTCGAGAAGGACGAGAAAGGAACCGGTTCATGAAGAAAATTATTCTGCTCGTACTGGTCCTGGCCGTAGTGGTGGCCGCATCCGGCATCGTCTGGCGGCAATACACCGAGCCTTCCCCCAAACCACTCACTCCTCCCGCCTTCGAGGGCGACTCGAAAGACCTGAAGGAAACGGTCATCGTCCCCACCCTCGACGCGCCGATCCCGGCGGGGAAGAACGTCATCTGGTGCGCGTCGCTCGTCTCCGCGTGGAAGAAAATCGAGGCGGACATCACCAGCGCCCCGCTCGTCCTCGAAGGAAACCCGCCTATCGCCGACTATCTGAACAAAGCGATCGATCCGCGTCCCGATATTCCCCCGTCGAGTCTCTATGTCGCGGCGGGGTGGAACCAGGACGGAATCCTCCAGACCATCGCGTCCGATCTCAAGAAACAATTCCCCGGTAAAACGCCCCCCTCCTTTCCCGGCATCACTCCAGAGGCCTTTGTCGCGTATTGCTACCTGGAGGCCAGGATCGCGTTTGACCTTCCTTACTTTCAGAACAACCGGCCCCTCGCATTTACCGACCGGACCGGTCGAAAGACGGAGGTGAGTTCCTTCGGGATTCGGCCGCAGGACCGCTCGGAAAATGGGAAAATCCACCGGCAACCCCATGTTTTGTACACGGCCCGGGAAGAAGACGATGATCGGCCAGTCCAATGGATCATGGATCTGGACCGGGGTTCGCACCCCCATCAGGTCATCCTGGCGGTGATTGAACCCAACTCCACGCTGGCAGAAACCGTGGCGGATGCGGAGAAGAAAATCGCGGATTACCCGCCGGATACGCGCCGGGAGGGGGCTTTGGGGAGCAATGACACGTTGCTGGTTCCCGACATTGTCTGGAACATCGCCCACCACTTTACCGAACTGGAAGGTCGGGTTTTCCAGAACGCCCCATTGAGGAAACAACTCATCGAAATCGTCGAGCAGGACACCGCTTTCAGCCTGAACAGAAATGGAGTGGAACTGCGATCGGAAGTCAAACTGGAGGCAAAGAAGTCCGTCCCGACCGATTATGTCTTCGACCGCCCCTTCCTGCTCTACCTGAAGAAACGCGGTGCCACGCAGCCCTACTTCGCGATGTGGGTCGAAAACGCCGAACTGCTGGTGAAATGGAAGCCGGAGACAGGAAGCAAGACGGAGGCGGAAGCAGGGACAAAAGCGGGGGATTGACCCATCCGACAGCGCGCGGAGACGCGGGGGCGCGGAGAACCGCATTCTGTGGACATTTCCGCAAAGGATGGCGTGTAGATTATCTGAATCTGAGGAGAGACCATGTCTGAACCCACGAAGAAAAGAAGTCGCATTCAACGGTGGCGGGTTTTGATTATCCTGGTCGCCACTGTCTGGCTGGCCTGGCGAATCTACACGACCCCCTCCCCCAAACCGGTCACCCCTCCCGCCTTTGAGGGCGACTCGAAAGACCTGAAGGAAACGGTCGTCGTCCCGACCCTCGACGCGCCGATCCCGACGGGTCAGAACGTCATCTGGTGCGCGTCATTCGTGTCCGCGTGGAAAAAGATCGAGGCGGACGTGACTGGAGAACCGCCCGCTCTCGAAGGAAACCCGGCAATCGTCGAATCCCTGAACAAAGCGCCCGACCCGCGTCCCGATATTCCCCCGTCGAGTCTCTATGTCGCGGCGGGGTGGAACCAGAAGGGCATCCTCCAGACCATCGCGTCCGATCTCAAGAAACAATTCCCCGGAAAAGCGATTCCCTCCTTCCCCGGAATTGCTCCGGAGGCCTTTGTCGCGTATAGCTACCTGGAGGCCAAGGCTGCGTTTAACATCCCCTATTTCCAGAACGACGAGCCACTTGTGTTCACAGACAGAGCAGGCCGGGAGGCACAGGTCAGTTCCTTCGGAATTCGCCCAAAGGACGAGTACGCCTATGGGGGACTACGTAATCAACCCAGCATTTTGTACCTGAATCGGGAAAAAAAATTCTCTACACCGTCTGAATACATTGTAGATTTGGATAGATCTTCACATCCAAATCAAATCATTCTGGCCCAGATCGAACCCAAAGCCACGCTTGCGGAAACGGTTGCATATGCAGACAAGAAGATAGCGGAAGGCATAGTGGTGACGATGGGCGAGGGCTTGGAAGTAACCGACGTGTTACTGGTGCCGGATATTGTCTGGAACATCAGCCAACGTTTCACCGAACTGGAAGGACGCGCATTTACCAATTCGCAGTTGAAAGGACAACGGCCAGATGTGGTGCAACAGGACATCGCTTTCCGTCTCGACCGATATGGGGCGGAAATACGGTCGGAATTTAAAATGCCCTGTTTGCCCGTCTCGACTCATTATATTTTCAACCGTCCCTTCCTGCTCTACATGAAGAAACGCGGAGCCACGCAGCCTTACTTCGCGATGTGGGTCGAGAACGCCGAACTGCTGGCGAAATGGAAGCCGGAGGCCGGAAACGAGGCGAGTTCGCCTTCCAAATGATCTCAACGAATGGAACCGTAACCCAACAGGGATTGTCAACAACGCGGAAATACCGGGTACAGCGAAACCGCCACCCATTTTAACGCAAAGGCTCGAAGACGCAGAGACTCGCCGAGGTTCTGGCTTTTCATCCTGAAAACCGCAGTTGAAACCATAACCCCCTGGAATTCAAAGACCTTGAAAATACCCGACGGGTGATTCCCGGAAGCATGGGTTCAAGGCGATCGGTAAGCGCCAAAGGCGCGCCTTATACCAGCCTGGGGCATCGCCCCAGGAAAACCGATCGGTTGTTCCGGCAAGGGCTGAAAGCCCGTACGATCAAGGTCTTTTTCTCTTTCTCATAGTTCGGGCCTTCAGCCCTTGCAATGAAAGGGACACCTTTCCTGGGGCGACGCTTCGCTTGCCCCAGGCGGGTATAAATCCGCGCCGTTGGCGCTCAACTGCGGTTTTCATGCGGTCTTCTCTGTGTTCTTGCGTCTTTGTTACTTGGCGTTTTGCGGTTGATGGCCCGAGTGTTCCAGGCAAATCGTCGCGGCTGGCGTTGATTCTGCGTTTGTAACGGGGTCACATCGGGTCGTCGCCTCAAAGCCGTTCTTCGGAGGGACGAGGCGGCCTCGCAAAACTCCCCAGCGCCCGCGTTAGGTGGAGCGTCCAGAGCAACGCGAGGGCGAGGAGGGCGGCGTCGCGGGGTTCGAGTCTGGGCCCAAAGAGGTACTCCTGAAAGACTCGTCCCGCCAGTATGACCCCCCACAGAATTCCGGACAGGGAGAGGAAAAGAGGCCCCGTCCGTCCCTGAAAAAACCCGGTGAAAAGCCAGACCCAGGCGGGAAAAGCCCAGACGAAGTGGTGGTACTGGATGACCGGGGACATGAGGACCAGGGTCAGCAGGCCCAGCGTCACCCCCTCCTGCCAGTCGGTCCGGTAACGTCGGCGTCCCACCCAGAGCGCCGCGAGGTAGGCCGTTCCGAGACCAAGCGTCACGACGCGCAACACCAGGCGGAACGAGTCGGCGTTCGACAGGATCT
>DAOPYU010000199.1:0-8004 GCA_035353095.1 Candidatus Sumerlaeota bacterium
ATCGGGAGATGGGCGCTCCCGGGAACCGCTTTCTCCCCATAAGAATGGGCATTTCTGGGAGGGCGGGCGTCTCGCCCGCCTGAAAAGAAAACCGAACGACAGGCGCTCAACTGCGGTTTTCAGGTTTATGTTTCCCAGTCTCCCGACTCAATCCTTCACGTTTCTGTCGCCCCCTCCGGGGGTTGAAAACAGGGAAAGATTCTCTATCTTTCGAGCCTTCCAATCCAAGATGAAGAATCAAGGTCCCCCGACTCCGGGGAGCATTTTCCTTGTTTCCCGGAAATGCGATCTCTATAGTCAAACATGTTGTGTTCAACTGAATTTCCAGACTCGAAAGGACTCGACAGCCATGAATGGACCGAACAGACGGGTGGAATTCGCCAAGGTTTTCTTTCTGGGTTTCTTTTGCGCCGTGGCGCTCATTGCGCTGATGGGCCAGCGTCTCTCCCCCGCTTCACCCCAACGGATCGGGCAGTACCAGATGAAGATCGACCGCGCTAGTAACGGGAATACCTCTATTCTTGTAATCGATACGACAACAGGCGCGGTCAAATTAGTTCCGGCAAGTGGCATTCCCTTCGAGGGGGAATCTGCGTATAAGGGGAAGGAATAGAGATTTCCGGTAGAAATACCCCAGACAGAGGCAGGATACAGACGTGCAACACGATTTCGATCTGGCCATCATCGGCGCGGGGGTGGTGGGGCTGGCCATCGCGGCGGAGATGGCGCAACCGGGCCGCGAGGTCTGCCTGCTTGAACGCCACGACTCGTTTGGCCGCGAGACCTCGAGCCGCAACAGCGAGGTGATCCACGCCGGGTTGTATTACCCCAATGGATCGCTCAAGGCGCGCCTGTGCTCCGAGGGACGCAAACGGCTCTACCTCCTCTGCGAACGACACGGCATTCCGCACCGACGCATCACCAAACTCGTCGTGGCCGCGAACGCGGCCGAGGTGGCCCGGCTCGAAAGCCTGATGGAGAATGCGAAACGCAACGGCGCGGGCGCCCTCGAAATCCTCTCGAAACAGGAAACGCACCGCCTCGAACCCCACATCCACGCCGAAGCCGCCCTGCTCTCACCCGAGACGGGCATCGTGGATTCTCACAGCCTGATGGCCCATCTGGCGCGGCGCGCCCACGCGCAGGGAGCCGTGATGGCCTACCACACCCGCGTGACCGGCATCGAGCCCCTGAACTCCGGTTATCGCATTCACCTCGACGAACAGGGACAGGCGTCCTCATTTATAACCCGCCAGGTCGTCAACAGCGCGGGCCTGGGCGCCGAAGCGGTGGCGCGGATGGCGGGCATCGAAACGGAAAGCGCGGGCTACCGGCTGTATTTCTGCAAGGGGGAATACTTCGCGCTTCACCCCGCCGTGGCCCGCCGCGTGGGTCGCCTGATCTATCCCCTGCCGCCCGGCAAGGCGGAAGGGCTGGGCGTCCACGTCACGCTCGACCTCCACGGCCGCATCCGGCTCGGCCCCAACGCGCGCTACGTCGAGGAATTCGACTATTCGGTGGACCCGCTGCAACACGACTCGTTCTACGAATCCGCCGTGCGGATGCTGCCGTTTCTCAAACCCGAGAACCTGCACCCCGACATGGCCGGCATCCGTCCCAAGTTGCAACCGGAAGGGGGCGAGCCGCGCGATTTCGAGATCCGCGAGGAGTCCGAACGGGGACTGCCGGGGTTCGTCAACCTGATCGGGATCGAATCGCCCGGCCTCACGTCGTGTCTGGCCATCGCGCGCCACGTCGCGTCCCTGCTGGCCTGAAAAACGGGACTCATCCCCGTTTGCATTCAAGAAATGACTGTTTCCGATACACAAAAGCGATTGCAGGACAAAAAAGCACAGGATTCACAGGATATGTCAGAGAATTATCCTGTGAATCCTGTTATCCTGTCAATTCGTTACGGGTATCATTTCAAATACAATTGAGTATCAAATTGTTACTCCAGCCAGTTCATTCCTTCTCGAAACCGATCTTCCGCACGCGCAACGTATCGCCCGCGCCCGCTTCCAGAGCCGGGTCCAGCCGGATTCCCGTCACGATGCCGCGCCAGGCCGGACACGCGCTCAGGTCTATGCGGCAGGTCTGGAATTCCCCGTTCGAGGTCAGCGCGAAATCGACCGCGCGCGTCTCGTCGAAACCGGCCGATTCGGCGGTCTTGAAATAAAGCCGTCCCTTTTTGATCTGCCCCGTGGAGGCGGCTTCAATTTTCAGGAACCGCGCCTGTTCGGCGGGCGTCCAGAACGACGGCGAGATCAGCGATCCGACCGGCTTCGCGAAGGTGAAACGCAACTCCCCGGCAATCGGCCACCCGCCGTCGGTCAGGTTTTCATACGTCCAGTGTTGCCGATCCGCCTCGAACCGCCAGGCGGGCAACGCGTCGCGCCGGGCGACTCTATACACATAGTCGCGGATCTCCTGAAGCGACCCGACGATCAACGTGTAACGGTACTCGTACTGGATGTTGTGGTCGAGAATCTCGTTGCGGATCGGCGCGATGTACCCGGTCGGGTTGTCTTTTGGTCCGCCCTGTCCCGGTTTTCCGTAGAACCCACCCACGAAATCGAACGTATCGGGCGCCCAGACCCCCAGCCCCCGGTCGTCGTCCCCGACGAGCGCCGCCCAGTTCTCCGTCGCCTTCCAGTTCTCCCACGGGAACTCGCGCTTGTCGTCGGGCGCCCGCTCGATGCGGGTCAGCGGCCCGCCGGTGAACGGCTTGTCCCCCTTGTACGACATCAGTTTGTACCACGGCCCGTTGGTGTAAACGGCGGGCTGCTCCTGCGAGCGCGCGGGGAAAAAATCCTTCTCGCTGCGGGCGTTCGTGATCCGGCAGCGCGCCTGGACCGTCGCTCCGTCGAGTTCCAGCCACGACTCGAACACGCACGCTCCCGGCACGTTGTTCAGCGGCCACTGCATGGGGACACACTTCACATAGAGCCGCTTGCCGTCGTTCGTGTGTTCGAGCACCTTCGAGCGCACCCCGGCGCAATCGCCCGACTGAATCGGGTTCCACCCCAGCCCGGCCCACGTCGGCGTGGGCTTTTTCCCGTTCGGCTCATAGGGCACCGGCCCCGAGTAGAACGACATCTGAATCTGCCGCCCGAAGTCGAAACTGTTCACCAGATTCGGCCCCTTCGCCTCCGACAGATACGTGATCGAACCCCCGACATTCAGATCGATCCCGAGCCGAATGGTCCCATTGTCCAGAAAACTCATCTGTTCCTGAGGAGGCGGGGGAGGGGGGGGAGTTCCTTTTGAATCTTCCGAGAAAATGGGAAGAGTGACGACGGCAAAGAGACAAACGGCGAAAATAAACGGGAAAAGGCTATTCGGTTTCATACGAGTTTTTCTCTCTTTCATTTCCTGTTGAATACACTTGCGCCTTTTATGGGTGGTCAGTTGGAGATTGGCAGAGGATTTCGATGGTGGAAATGCTCAGCGGTGGGAGGTTGATTGACCAGGTGGCTAGGTTGACAGGAAGTTGTTCGACAAACACGGGAGATATCTGGGTTCCACTGAGTCGAAACACACGGACGGAACCGGAGACGTTCAGTCCTGCAAAGCCGACAACCTGGGAAATACTCGAACGATTGATGATTACAGCGACATAGCGGCTGGGGTGAAGAGAATCCTGGCTGAAATAGGCGGAGACGCTCGCAGTGTCACTGGAGATGGCTGGAATCGAGAGATCGCCGAAGGAACCGAGGTTGCCATCGTAGTCACGGAACATTTTATATCCGGCCAGAATGAAGGGAGAACTGTGGCTGGTGGGATAACCGGCAGCGGCGAAGAGACCGTAGCTGCCAAAAATACCCAAATTGTCGGCTTGCGCAATAGCGCCGGCGATGTGATTATCGCCACCATTAGCGTATTCTGTAATCGCAAGGCGGGTTTCAGGGTAGTTGGTGTCGATGCGTGATTGGATTCGGTCCAGGATATGGATTGGGCCGCCCAAGTAGTCGGTAATCCAGGAATTCTCGCTGTAAGTGGGATCCCAAAGGCTGCGTGGACTTTGCACAATGGCCTGAATCTGGGCATCGTTGAGATTGGAACTGGTAAGGTTGATAATGCGAGTCCCACCGACGGTCACCTCGGAATACCAGTGAAAATCGTAGACATCAAGCAGGCGCACACCCGCGGCCTCGGACGCGGTTTTCATCGCTTTCAAATACTGGTCGGTAAACCAGTAGGACGAAGAATAGCCGGGGGCGTTTTTCCAGTTGACGAGGCCGTTGAATCCGTAATGGACCGGACCAAAGAGTTGGATCTTGGGGTCAAGAGTCTTCAAAGCTTGGCAGAGGCGGATGCTTTTCTGGATAAATTCGTCAGGAGTGATTGGTTGGGGTTGGATTTCGAAATGCGTGCTATTCCACAGTTCAGGTTCGTTATCCAGGCTGACAAAGGTGGGGTAGACAGGGTCAGCATAGATGTCATTGGTGAATCGGCTGCGCACCGTCCAGAGGAACTCATCCATGTACACATCGGTATCCGAGGTGGAAGGGCGGTTGGTGAATGGATCTTTCTTCTGATAGGCTACTTGTTTGAATCGGGAGGCGAGGTGGTTCGGATCGGACGCGTCAACGTTGCCATTTTTGTCGGCGGCGACGTAACCCTGCAATTGGACCGTTATGAGGCTGGCGTTGGAGCGGGATCGATCCGCATCGATGATTGAGCGGACAGCTTCAGCCGGTATGGAGGATTTGCTCAGGCTGTCATCGTTGATGTAGGGACCCCAGTCGCTACCAGCATTGGAGAAGTTGTTTTCCCAATTATAGGCGGTCCATCGATTACCACCCGTACGGTTGAGAGTCAGGTTGCGCGGGGCTTTTGAAATGCTTTCATAGGCATTTATGCCATAGATCCATGGTGAGATTTTTCGAGAATGGGTGGTATCAACGGTGATGATGATGTTTCCAGCCGAGAGTTCAATGGCCAAAAGGTAAAACAGCATTACTAGTATCCCCGGAATGAGCTTCTTCATGTTGTCTCCTTAGTTTGAGTTCATGATGTCATTGCAATTGTATGATACTCCGGCTTATTCAGCGACGACTGGAACTTCCAAGGTCCTGGATGGGAAATCACTGGACTGGACAATCAGAGTGATTTTTCCAGCCTGCCCCGTGGGACGCAGGATGGCTTTCGAACGCCCATGCCACGTCGTGCCTTTGTCCGGGTTTCGAAAGCTGTAAACATCCTTGTGGTAACCGTTTCCGCACGCTTCCAACACACCGTCCCCCTTGACTTTGTAGCTCACGTTGTAACGTCCGGTTTTCACGAGTTGTCCCTGAGCATCCACGACTTCGACATCGACATAAGCCAGGTCGCTGCGGCTCTTCGTGATGGAAGAACGGTCGCTTCTTACACGAAAACCGACGGGCTTGCCCGGCGTGATGATTTTTTTTGCTGAACAAAACTTTCCCATTTTCAAATCCTTCAGCCAATAACTCTCCGGCTTCGTAGGGAACCAGGAAAACGTGGTCCATCAACACATAACCATTCGTGTCGGGAGTATTCGTGAATTCACCTACGACCTTGCCATTGAGTTTCAGTCGCAACTCACGTGCGCGACACACCACCCGAACATCAATCAGAAGAAGTGTGGAACGAAGATTTGGTTTCATGAGGCCCCCTTGTTTCAAACGGTCAAATAGACTGCCCAGAAAAATACGGAATGTTTCCAGAATTGTCCAGTCCCTAAAAGGCAGAGCGGTTCTCGAAACAGTTTTCCCCTCGCAACCATCGGAAACGGATTTCCAGTGAGTTGCGAGGGGAAAAGGATCGAGAACCGCTTTTTCTTTATTCGGGAACCGGTTTATTCAGCAACGTCCTGTCCGCGGCCCCAACGTTTCCAGAACGGCTTGCGTTCGGACTTTTGTTCCTCGCGGGGTTCGTTTTCGAAGCTGCGCGGCGCGCTCTGGGGCGCGTCGGCCACGGCGACCAGACGGGGCTTGAAACCGGCGTTTCCGTGGGAACGGGGCTTCTGCGAGTCGCGCGCGCCAAACCGGGATTCGCCATTCGGCGCGCCCGGTTTGCGCCCGGAATCGGACCGCCAGGGACGGCTGCCGCGTTCTTCTCTGCGTTCACCGCCGCGTTCGGTCCGGCGTTCTTCCGTTCGCGCCCCACCACGGTCTCCACCGCGATCGGTTCCCCGGTCGGGGCGTTCCTCGCGGCGGGCGTTTCCAGACTCACTGGAACGGGACGACGACGCGAAATCGGACTTCGTCCGGGTTTCCGTTCTCTGGGGCCGACCACCGGATGTTTCCGGACGGCGGCGTTGCCCGCCAGCCGGCGCGCCGGAGGAGGGTCTGCGTTCCGATTGCGTTCGGGGCGAGGCCGAGCCCGTTCTTCCCGACCGAGCGGACTGATTCCGCGCCGGTTGGGCGGACTGGGGCGACACGGAGGCTTCCTGCTTGAAACCCTCGATCTCGACCACCTCAACCTCGCGTCTGGTCAGGCGCTGGATCATATCGAGCAGTTTCATTTCGTCGGCGCACACGAGCGAAACCGCTTCGCCGTTGGCGCCCGCGCGGCCCGTCCGGCCGATGCGGTGGATATAGTCCTCGGGGACGTTGGGTAGTTCGTAATTCACCACGTGCGGCAGACCGTCAATATCGAGTCCACGCGCCGCAATGTCCGTCGCCACCAGGATACGCACCCGTCCGTTCTTGAAATCCGCCAGCGCCTTGGTGCGCGCGGGCTGGCTCTTGTTGCCGTGGATCGAAGTGGCGCTGATGCCATCGGCTTCGAGGGTTTTCGCCAGGCGATCCGCGCCATGTTTTGTACGGGAGAACACCAGCACCTGGCGCCAGTCGCCTTCTTTGATCAGGTGCGTCAGCAGATCGCGTTTGCTCGAGCGGGCAACGGGGTGCATGACCTGCGTGACCGTCTCGACGGCTGTGTTGCGATGGCCCACCTCGACCAGTTCCGGCGAGCGCATGAACCCGTCGGCCAATTCCTTGACCTCGTCCGAGTAGGTGGCCGAGAACAACATGCTCTGACGCTCGGCGGGCAGTTGGTTCAGAACTTTGCGGATGTCGTGGATGAATCCCATATCGAGCATCCGGTCGGCCTCGTCGAGCACGAGGATTTCCACATGGGAAAGATCCGCATTTTTTTGATTGATGTGATCGAGCAGGCGGCCCGGCGTCGCCACGAGGATATCCACCCCGCGCCGCAGGGCGTCAATCTGGGGCTGGAAACCCACCCCGCCGAAAATCACGGTGGAACGCAGCCGCATGCCGCGGCCGTAGGTGCGCACGCTCTCGGCCACCTGGGCGGCCAGTTCGCGCGTCGGGGTCAGAATCAGCGCACGCGGCTGACGCCCCTTTGCCGTGCGCCCGCCGAGCAGTTGCAGAATGGGCAGCGCGAACGCGGCGGTTTTGCCCGTGCCCGTCTGGGCGCCCCCGAGGATATCGCGACCCGCCAGAATGATCGGAATCGCCTTCGCCTGAATCGGCGTGGGGGTGGTGTAACCCTGCTGCGTGACCGCTTGCAGCAGTTCGGCCTGAAGGCCAAGTTGTTCAAAAGACATAGAATCTCCTGTGCGGCGAGTTCCCCTCCGGCGGCGTTTCGGGTCTTCCAGACCCAAATAGAGAAACGCTGACGCCGTTCGAGACGGAACATCGCTCGTTGCCCACCTGCACAAGGGAGAACCCTGGGACCGGTCCAGGCGGAATGCTAAAATATTTGCTTGCGGAAAGGCTGAAAAAAGGGAGGTTTCAACCGCGACAGAGCCAGCGCCGACCGGATGGCGCCTATTAAGTCCTGTAAATTAGCAGAGCCTTTTACAAAAAGATAGAAAAATCGGAAGAAAAAAACAAACGTACCGATTCCGGGGGTTCTTAACCACCCCTGTTTCCGCTTTCAGAAGCGGCAAGACACTGTGGTGAAGCAATGTGCCGAAAACACACAGATGTATTCCCAGGAGAACCCATTCTGTTTTTTCCGCGTTTTTGTTGACTTGTCCGCGACTTCCCCCTACGATGCGGAATG
>DAOPYU010000200.1:0-7990 GCA_035353095.1 Candidatus Sumerlaeota bacterium
GTAATCTTCTAGTTCATTCTTCTAGTAATTTCATCAAATTCGCGGGTTACACCCGCGTCTTCCGGACTTTCCCGGGAAGAGACAAAGACAATGCGAACGGATTGAAATTGGGGGAACACCTCGTCCACGGACGATCACTCACCGTCGAGTGTCTCGCGAATCCGGGCGGCCAGTTCATTTCGGGAGAACGGTTTCTGGATGAAGTGGACCCCATCTTCCAGGACGCCGTGGTGGGCGATCACATCCGCCGTATAGCCGGACATGAACAACCGTTTGAGGTTCGGGAAAAACGTCAACAGATGCGCGGCCAGATCGCGTCCGTTCATTTCCGGCATGACCACATCGGTGATGAGCAGGCGAATTTCCGCGGCGTATTGGCCGGCCAGTTCAATTGCGGCAACCGGATTCCCAACCGCCAGTACGCGGTACCCCATCTTTTCCAGCATGATCTGGGTCATCCTCAGGATCGCCGGTTCATCCTCGACCAGCAGGATGGTTCCCTGGGCAGTCTGTTGGGGTTCTGCAGAGGACGCTGCCGGGAACGGTTCTTCTCCCCCGCCGGCATGGCGCGGCAGATAGATCTTGAAGATTGTCCCCTTGCCCAACTCGCTGTACACATTGATATACCCCTCGTTCTGCTTGACCGCGCCATACACCGTCGCCAGTCCCAGACCGGTTCCCTGGCCCACCGACTTGGTGGTATAGAACGGCTCGAAGAGGTGCTCCTGCGCCTCCTTGTCCATGCCGCAACCGTTGTCGCAGATGGAGATCTGGACATAATCCCCCCGCATGGCCCCTTCGTGGCCCAGGCAATAGGACTCGTCAAACGAGGCATTCTTCGTCTCGATAATCACTTCACCCACGCCGCCGATGGCATCGCGGGCATTGACGCAGAGGTTGGCCAGAATCTGGTCAACCTGGCTGGGGTCCATGCGGACCGGCCAGACGCCCTGCCCCGGCAACCAGGTCAGTTCGATGTTCTCCCCGATCAGCCGTCGCAGCATCTGCAACATCCCCGCGACCGTTTCATTGAGGTCCAGCACCCGGGGCGCCACGGTCTGCTTTCGGGCAAAGGCGAGCAGTTGACGCGTCAGATCGGCCGAGCGTTGCGCGGCCTTCTGAATTTCCACCAGCGAAGCCTGAGCGGGATGGGTGGCGTCCACCTGTTCGAGGGCCAGTTCGGTGTAGCCGAGAATGGCCCCGAGCATGTTGTTGAAATCGTGGGCCACTCCGCCCGCGAGCCGTCCGACCGATTCCATCTTGTGGGCCTGAAGCAGCTGGGCGTGCAGTTTTTCCCGTTCCTGTTCCGCCAGCTTGCGTTCCGAGATATCGCGCAGAATGCCCTCGTGGAAAATCACATTCCCCTGTTCATCGTGGACATAGCGTCCGTGGTCTTCCACCCAGATTTCGGACCCATCCCGACGCCGAAGACGGAACACTTCGACCTTCTGCTGGCCCGTATCCAGGAAAAGGCTTTCCCGCTCCTCCGGCTCGAAGTACAACTCTTTCCGGATGTCAATCGCCATGACCTCTTCGCGGGTCTTGTAACCGAGTATCCGGATCATCGCCGGATTGACCTCGATAAAGTGCCCGGCATGGGTACTGCGATAAACTCCGTCCTGGATGTCGTTAAACAACGTACGGTAGCGTTCTTCGCTCTCGCGCAGGGTTTGCTCGGTCTCTTTGGCTTTTGTCAGATCCGTGTGCGTGCCCACCATCCGGCGGGCACGGCCCTGCGCATCGCGAGCAATGACCTTGCCGCGCGCCAGAATCCAGCGCCACTGGCGGTCCCGGGTCAGCATCCGGAACTCGAATTCATAATCGTCTTTGGGCGTATCGAGACATTCGCGTATCGTTCTGCTGGCGTCCGGCAAATCCTCCGGATGCAGCAGATCGCGCCAGGTCTCGAGACGTCCGGGCAACTCCCCCGGTGAATAGCCCAGCATCGTCTGATATCCCGGACTGTAATAGACCTCTCCCGTCTCGACATTCCAGTCCCACAACCCGTCCCGACTGGCCTCCATGGCCCGGGTGAATCGTTCCTCGCTCTCGCGCAGAGACGCCACATACGCATAACGCACCTCATGATCGGAAAGAATCTTTCCAATCAGAACCGTGGCCACCGGATAGATCAACAGGACCGGGGCGCTGATAATCTTGAGTGTTCCGAGAATTCGGTCGGACGGCAGCAACAGAGTCATCAGAAGCATGGCCAGGTGAACCAGCAGTCCGAATCCCCACAGTTGCCAGGAGTTGAATTCCGCCTTGCGGCGCTTTCGCCAGACATGAAACGCATAACCCAACAGGGCCGACGACGTGATGACCCCGACCCCCATCGGGGCGCCCACCCCGCCCTGCCAGACCCGGCACACCGTCGTCATCACCCACGCCACACCCGCGGAAATCGGGCCGAAAAAGAGACCGCCCAGACTGATGACAACCGAACGGCCATCGAAAATCATCCCCGCCGCCAGTTTGAAAGGACGCAGCATGCCGATCACCGCCACGCCCCCGAAAATCACCCCCTGCAGAAGCGCCCCGACCCGACGGTCCTTCCACCGCTGGCCGACAAATCCCGATAGCACACTCAATGCCACCAGAAGCGCCAGATTATTGATCAGGTCTATGAAAATCATCTGCTCATTCGCTTTCCCACATCAGGAGCCTTGTTTCCCAAGACCGGGAAAAAACCGTCGGGAATGGAGAAGAATGGCTCATTACAGGTTGTCTGAAAGAGAGAAAGCCGGTACGACGAGAATCGGATTCCGTGTTTGCCTTCCAATCTCTCCCCTCGACCGACCCGGCTTCATTCTTTTGCGAGAGTCGCCCGATAGTCAAGAAGTAAAGGGGGAAGGCGCCTTGCGATTTATCGAAAACCCTTACCGAATTCCGACCCCTTTGAAAAAAGTATAACAGAAGGCGCCGTCCTCTTCCGCCGTCCGGCGCAGATCCGCCAGCCCCTCCTCCCAGTCCCGCTCCCCGATCAACCCGGCCTCGATCGCCTTCCCGCGAATCCCCTCGATCATGGCAATGAAGGTCTTCCGGGTGAACCCGTCCACCAGATGCGGTAGAGACGGATCGGCGTACACCTGCCTGGGGGACACGGAAACCTGACGGAGTCCCGCCTCGGTTAAAAGCGGGTACAGCCGCCGCCCGATCAGGGAGTCGCCCCCGGCGCGGGCCTGGAGGTCAATCTGGCACTGGATCGTGCGCCACGCCTTTTCGCTGCGGGGATGAAAGAACGTGGAACCGTGGTCCCCCTCGATGGCCGTCAGGCTCCCCCCGGGCCGCAAAACTCGCATCAGGCACCGGAGCGCCGCGACGGGATCGGCCAGATGCTCGAGGACAAAACAGACGAACACGTGGTCGAAACTCGCCTCGGGAAACGGGAGGTCGAAAATGTCCGCCTGCTGGAACGTGACATTGGTCACCCCCTCCCCCTGAGCCCGTTGCCGGGCGGCGTCGAGCGACTCGGCGGAACGGTCTATCGAGGTGAAAAGCGCCCGCGGATGGTTGTGGCACAGGATCGAGGTCTGAGCGCCGATGCCACAGCCGGCTTCCAGCACCCGACTGCCGGGAGGATAAATCGTGTCGTGGTGCAACAACCGTTCCACCGTCGCCGCCTGATCGGCCAGCCGCTCTCCCTCACGGGTCGAATAACCGTGGACATATTCCTGTTCCCGCATCGGCCTTGCCTCTCCCCCTTCATTTTCCCCCAACCACAATGTCTCCACGTAAACCGTCAACATCCACCGCTTTCCTAAGAAGGGGGACTGGATCCGAGTATGAAACTTGCAGGGCGGGTTTCAAACCAGGAACTCCTCACTGTCGAACCAACATTTCCTATATTCGGGTTCTCACACCGACGGGAAGGTGGCTTTGAGGTGGCATGGGCGTCTCGCCCATGAGGAGGCTCCGGGACAAAACCTCCGAAATTTCCGGCCCGGCCGACGAGAACGTCGGCCAGTCACGGGCGGGACGCCCGTGCCACCTCCGGGCCCCGTCCCCCGGAACATCCGACCGAAATCGTTGCGTCCCGATTCGCGTTCAGCACTCGCGCACCACGACCGACGCGTTCTGACCCGCCGGATCGAACGCGTTGATCAACGCGTTCGAGTACACGAACGGCTGCGCCTCGTCCGGCACAAACCGCAAGGCGGAAAATTCCGCATCCGGTTCCTGCAGGTTGAGGGTCGGGGGGATGAATCCCTCCCGCATCCCCAGCACGGTCGCAATGAGGGAGAGCATTCCCGCTGCGCCGGGCGACTGGCCGATCATGGACTTGATGGAACTGACCAGCGCCCGGCCGGCCAGATTGCCCAACGCCTGTACGATGGCCTCGGCCTCCTGGGCGTCCCCCGATGGCGACGACATGGCGCTGGCCTGCACATGCTCGACCTGCACCCCGCTCTGTTCGATTGCCTGAACCATCGAAGCGGTCTGGGCTTCTATGCGCGCACGCCCATCCGAAGGCCCGCAGAAACTTTGACCGAATCCCGAGATTTCCGCATAAAGGGGCACGGCGCGCGCGCGCGCCGTTTCTTCACGCTCCAGAACAATGAAACCGCACCCCTCGGCCAGCACAATCCCACTGCGCGCATAATCAAAGGGGCGCGACGCGGTTTCGGGCTGACGGTTGTGGTCGCGCGTCAGCAGGCGCACTGCGTCCCAGAGACGGAAATAATCGGGCGCCAACGGGCAGTCCACACCGCCCACGAGGGCCACATCCACGGCGCCCGAGCCCACCAGGCCCGCCGCGGAAACCAGCGCGGCCAGCGACGAGGCGCCCCCGGCGTTGACCATCTGACAGGCGCCCTGCGCCTGAAAGCGCCGGGCAACGGCGCTCGCGGGAGAATACGGGAAAGCGCGCTGAACCCGAGACGGGCGCACGACCGGCGTTTCCGAGCGGGCCAGGTCGCGGTAGATTTCCTCGAGTGCCTGAACCGGTCCACAGGCCGACCCGATCAACACCGCCAGACGCAATCCCGCACGCCCCTCGGGCTGGTCTATCTGGGCCTCCTCGCAGGCCATTTGCGCAGCCAACAGACACAGACCCGCGGTCAGATCGAGTTGCGCCGCTTCCTCGTCGCGCTCCAGCAGGGGGGACAGAACCGCGCGGTCAATCATCCCCCCGATCTGGGTATGGTAACCGACTGCGCCCAGTTCTTCCAACCGGCGGATTCCCGACTGCCCCGACCGGAGCGCCTCGCAGAAAGCCTCAGACCCAATCGCATTCGGCGCCAGAACGCCCAAACCGCTGATTACCAGTTTTTCGCTCATGTTCACCTTCCTGCGTCTCGGAACGTTTCCGCCCGTCTCGTCCACCCACTTACTTGTCATGCGGAAAAAAAATAAACTGATCCGCCGGGTACTGAACCCGGTCGTACACCAGGATCGTGGCCGCATATTCCGAGCGGCGGATCAGAATCTCGTCGCCTCGATCCACTTCGATCTTGTCGGGCGCCTGGTCTCCCGTCACCGTCGCCGGTCCCCGGGTGATCCGAATCCGGATCATACTGCTGTCATCGAGCACGAGATGGTTGATCGGCTCGATACTGTTGTTGAAAGCCAGACCGATCCCCACCCGGATCGTACTGTGCGTGATGCTGCGGTAGTAAGCCGCGGACCCGAACGGGGTGGAAACCACCAGACCGTCCCCCACGATTTCCCGGTCGCCGTAGGATTCGTCGTCTATCCACACCCGATACCGAACGCCCGAAGTGATGATGGCGTTGTGAACAATGACATTGTTGAGACACACCAGCCTGCGCCCCCGCGTGGTGGCTTCGAGTTTCATAAATTCGGTACGTTTGAGCCGCCCTTCGGCCAGATGGCGCAGAATGACCTCGTTCGACTCGTGCGAACAGGTGCGGCACCGCTGGCTGTCTCGCAGAGCCACCTTGGGGATGCCGGGCCAGGCCCGTTCCGCCCCGAGGAGCGTGCCGTCGCCTCCATAGGAAATCACCACATCCGGATGGCCTTCGTCCAGTTCCAGCCCGAAACGGTCCAGTTGGGAAATGACTTCCTGCTGGTGTTTGCCCACGACCATGACCCGCAATGCGTTCATTGGCTCTTCCTGTTCCACCCCACCGGCCCGGTTGTCTGTCCCTCCGTCCGGTTTCTCATTGCCCCATTCCGGCCACCCGGTCCGCGACGCGCCCCCGTCCTCCCTCTCGCGCCTTGTCTTTCTATCCCACCTGTCCTTCCGTTCCGCGATTCGATCCCTCCGGGCCGTCCTTCATTCCGTGCCCCTGCGGGGAATCATCCGTGGAAGCGACCTGCGCAACCGGTCCGGAATTCAATTCGACAACCCGGGCCGTTGGCGGTTCGGGGGCCGACGGCTCCCCCTCCGGCAATTTGGTTTCCGGCTGAGGCGGCTGCGAGGGTTCTCCGCCGGAAACCCGGATATAGACCGGGGTCTGCCGGGTCCGGGCCAGAGGAGTCGGCAGGGGGTAGGCGTAGCTGCGCCCCCGCAACGCCTGAACCACTCCCACCAGACAGAAAGCGGCATAAACCAGATAGAGAATGCCCAGCAGCCCAAACGCCAGAGTCGGCAGTTTGTGGGCGGCGCTCGGGGGAACTCCGGCCAGAATCAACAGATTTTCCAATGGGATCATCAAGAGGAAGGGCACCGCCACCACCAGAAAAAGGAAATGGTAATGGATGCCCTGCCGGGCGTGAAAACAGATGGTGCGGCTGCTCTGGCGGAAGAGGAAAAAGAGGAAGGCGTTGGCCGGCACGGCCCACAAGGGCACCAGGGTGGACAGGTGGCACAGCGCCGTCACGACCCGTTCGTCGGGCAACAGGGGAGGCAGTTCACGCACGGGCGGACGCCGCTTCGCCGAAGCCAGCCGAACGCTTGCCCCCTTCGCTCGTGTGTCGTCTCCCGACGGCTCGTTTGTCACCGTGAGTGTTCCTGTGTTCCCTGTTTTTTTCATGTTCTGGTATGGACACTCCACCGCACGAGCGAAGTCCACCCCCACCCGTTTTGCCTGCGGGTTCACATAAGTGCTTGTTTATCAAAGACTCCTGAAAAATGCAAACAGAATCCAAGGAAAATACAATCAAAATCCACGGAAAATACACGCCCGATCAAGGGACTCCAGGGCCCCCCAGCGGGTAGAAAGAACCCGGCAAGCCCCCCGGGGGAACGAAACGGTCCTCCCCGCCATTTCCCGGAAGGGGCCCAAGCCTCCCGCTCACCGGCGCTCGGACCGGGACGCGGGTTACCCCAAACCGAATGAAAAGGAGAGTCCTTTCATGTTGGCCGAACTCTGGAGAGTCTATCGTGTCGCCAAGTTGCTGGATGTGTCCCGGAAACGAATCTATCAGATGGTGCAGGAGGGAAAACTCGACGCTGTGCGGCTGGGGCCGCGTTCCATGCGGATCACCCGGGACAGCATTGACCGTTTTGTCGCCGACGGCAGCCACCGCAACCATGTAGAACTCGGCCTGGACATCAAACCCAAGGCGCCCCCGCGGCGCCGGATCTGATGCCCATCGGGGATTCCCCCCCTCCCCGCCCGATCCGGTCCTATTGGAGTTGACTTTCCATGAACGGTACGGGAAAGTCGGACTATCGTGTGACGCGATCCGGCGGGGCAGGGGCTCCGCACTAGAAAACCCAAGAGGAGGGACTTCTCGATGTTGTTCAGAGTACTTGTGGGAATGGTCTTGTACACGAGCCTTCTGCTGGCGCCGGTGGCGGCGGCGGAGGAGTGGAAACTGGTGTGGTCGGACGAGTTCGACAAACCGGGACTGCCCGACCCGACCAAGTGGGGGTATGAAGTGGGGATGGTGCGTAACCACGAACTCCAGTACTACACAAAGGAACGGCCCGAAAACGCGCGGGTGGAAGATGGAAACCTGGTGATCGAAGGGCGCAAGGAGCCGTATGAGAAGGCGCAGTACACGGCGGCAAGCCTGCGGACGAAGGGGAAGGCTGCATGGACAAACGGACGCATCGAAGTGCGGGCCAAGCTGCCGACGG
>DAOPYU010000201.1:0-7978 GCA_035353095.1 Candidatus Sumerlaeota bacterium
TACCGGGGGCCTGTTTGGTTTCTTGATGCTCCCGTTCGATTCTTCCATCCGGAGTGACTTGGCCGGCGGGGACGCCGGCGGTACGAACCACAGGCCCTTGTCGGCAGGGATACCGGGGGCCTGTTTGGTTTCTTGATGCTCCCGTTCGATTCTTCCGTCCGGAGTGACTTGGCCGGCGGGGACGCCGGCGGTACGAACCACAGACCTCTTGTCGGCAGGGACGTCGGCGGTACGAACCGCAGACCCCTTACCGGTGGGGGGAAACGAGTCGAGACGAATACCTGATAAAATCCCTTTTGGGGATCGGTCGGCCTGACAAACCCGTTGGCGTCCCTGACAAATTCGGCCCAGGATATACAAAAAGGGCGGTCGCAGAATACGACCGCCCTCGAGGGACTCTGTATAAAGTGTTGCCGGTACTCGAAATACGTGCGGATTAGCGCTTGGAGAACTGGTACCGCTTGCGGGCGCCAGCCAGACCGTATTTCTTCCGCTCTTTCATGCGAGCGTCGCGGGTCAGGAACCCGGCTTTCTTGAGCGTGCCGCGCAGGGCCGGATTGGCCAGCGCCAGCGCACGGGAGATCCCGTGGCGGATGGCGCCGATCTGTCCGACGTGCCCGCCGCCGCGAACCGTGACGACAACGTCGTACTTGGTCAGCGTGTGGGTCTCTTTCTGCGGCTCGCGCATGACGGCCTCGAAGAGGGGACGCTCGCCGAAGTATTTGTTCCACGGCTGCTCGTTGACGACGAGTTTGCCTTTGCCCGGGCGCAGATAAATGCGCGCCACGGAGGTTTTGCGGCGGCCGACGGCCGTGTACTGTTCCAACCTGTCGCTCATGGCTTATCGAATCCTTTTTCTCAGGCGTTCTTCATCAGTTCGATGGGTTTGGGCTGCTGGGCCTTGTGGTCGTGTTCCGGACCGGCGAACAGGCGCAAACGCTTCATGGTGGCATGGCTGAGCCGGTTCTTCGGCAGCATGCCCCACACGGCGTGGCGCAAGATTTCCGTCGGGTGTTTTTCGAGCATTTTCTCGGCCGAGGTGGCCTTGATGCCACCGACCCACCCACTGTGGTGGTAGTAGAACTTCTCGAGCAACTTGTTGCCCGTCATCAACACCTTGTCGGCGTTGATGACCACCACATGATTGTGCATGTTGGCGTGGGGGGTGTAACGCGGGTCGTTTTTGCCGCGCAGAACGCTTGCAATGCGCGAGGCCAAACGCCCCAATACCATGTTTTCAGCGTCCACAAGGAACCACTGTTCTTCGATTTGGCCCGCTTTCGGGTAGTAAGTTTTCATAGTCTCAACCTTCTCCATACTACATCCATACGTACTACAGAGGGATGCTTATAGGCGAGTCTCGGGCGTCTGTCAAGACGAAATTGCGCAACGGGCTCTTTTTTTTCCCGAGGGCTGCGTTTTTTCCCGAACGCGCTCCCCTATTCTGCACACTTTTCGAAAAAAGTCGAATAAGAACTTGCCTTTTTTTAACGGGTATGGGATAGATTCCGGCTAACCTCTTCGCTTGAGGCCCGGATGGACGGTCCAATACCCGAAAAAAGTCTATCCCCGGAGCGAATGCTCCAATTTCCGGATTTCGTCCGCCGGTCTCAAGCGTTTTTCCCGGAACCGGGAGAGCGAGAGAGCCGGTGTACGACCCCGCGGGGGGCTGCACAACGCGAAAGGATTGAGGAACAATGTCTTACACGGTAGCAATCATGGGCGCCACGGGCGCCGTGGGTCATGAAATGGCCCTGACTCTGGAGCAGCGGGGGTTTCCCGTGGGCCAGATCAAAATGCTGGCTTCGGAGCGCAGCGAAGGCCGTTCGATCGTGTTTCGCGGCAAGCGTTGCCCGGTCGAGGTGCTGACCGAGAAGTCGTTCAAAGGGGTGGACATTGTGCTGGCCTCGGCGGGCGCCTCGATCTCGAAAAAGTACGCGCCGGCTGCCGCCGCCGCGGGCGCGGTGATTATTGACAATACAAGCGCGTTCCGGATGGAAAAGGACGTGCCGCTGGTGGTGCCGGAAATCAACCCCGACCGTGCCGCCGACTGTTTCAAGGCCAAGGAGCACCCGCTTATCATCGCCAACCCGAACTGCTCGACCATCCAGATGGTCGTGGCGCTGGCGCCCATTCAGCGCGAGGTGGGGATCAAGCGCCTGGTCATCTCGACCTATCAGGCCGTCTCGGGCGCCGGAACCCCGGCCATCGAGGAACTGGTCGAGCAGACCCACCATCACCTGGAGGGGGAAGAACTGCTGGACATGGAGTGCAACGCCTTCACCCACCCGATCGCCTTCAACGTCATCCCCCACATTGACGTCTTCCTGGAAAATGGTTACACGAAGGAAGAAATGAAAATGGTCAACGAAACGCGCAAGATCCTCGAGGACGACACGATCGGCGTGACGGCCACGACGGTGCGCGTGCCGGTGCTGCGCGGCCACAGCGAGGCGGTCAACGTCGAGACGCGCAAGCCGATCAGCGTCGAGCGGGTGCGTGAGCTGATCGCCGCCGCTCCCGGCTGCATCCTGGTGGACGATCCGTCGAAGAACGACTACCCGCTGGCCATCTACGCCGAGGGCAAGGACGAGACGTTTGTGGGCCGCATCCGCAAGGACGACTCCGCCGAGAATGCGTTCAACATGTGGGTCGTGTCGGACAACCTGCGCAAGGGGGCGGCGCTCAACGCCGTCCAGATCGCCGAGTTGCTGATCCAGCGCGGCCTGATCCGGAAGAAATAAGTTCCATTCACGCGCCAGACGTGGCATGCTGTTCATGGCCGGACGTTCCGAAAACGGAAGGTCCGGCCATGATTGATTCAATGATTCGGATCGAGAAATTCAGCGCGAGTGAATATTTTCAAGGAGTGTGTATCATGGAGACGACCATCCGCGGCAAAGTTTTCGTCCTGGGCGACGATATTGACACCGACCAGATCATCCCGGCCGAACACTTGGTCTATAGTCTGACCGACCCGGTCGAGCGGCGCCTCTACGGCAAGTACGCCCTGAGTGGCACGCCGATCGCCCAGTCGGGTCTGCCGAAGGGCCATATCCCCTTCATCGCCGAGGGGAAGGACACGGCGGAGTACGTGCTGGTGGTGGGGGGCAAGAACTTCGGGTGCGGTTCCTCACGCGAGCATGCGCCGTTCGCCCTGCGCGAAGCCGGGGTGCGCGCCGTCATCGCCGAGTCGTACGCCCGCATTTTCTTCCGCAATTCGGTCAACGGCGGTTACCTGCCCCCGTACGAAACCCCGGTACGCCTGGTCGAGGAGATCAAGACGGGCGACGAGGTGGAGCTGACGATGGCGGACAACACGCTGCGCAACCTGACCTCGGGCAAGACCTATCAACTCAATCCCCTGGGCGATGTCCTGCCCATCGTGGAAGCCGGCGGTGTCTTCGCCTACGCCCGCGAGCAGAAGATGATTGGGTGAGTGTGTACAAGAGAGCGGTTGTGGTCCAATCCTCCGATTAACCGAATGAACACCGAGGGTGAGCGCCCCGCAGGGGGTGGCGCCGGTCGGTGTTCATTTGATTTTGGGGGCGGATTCCCGGAGAAGTTTCCTGCCCGTTGGCAAAATCCCATCGCGCAAAATCCTTGCGAAAGTGGACGCAACCACCTACCCTGCCAGATGGTTGTGCCTGCGGGTGACGACCAGATCGAGAAGAGAGGGCGTTTGAAATGCAGATTCGGGTAAGACGGGCGGTTGATGACCCTGCGCGTGGGAATTGGGTGCGTCCGGTTCTGTTTCTGGTTGGGGCGGTGATCCTGGTGGGTGGGGTCGTTGGTCTGGGGGTCTCGGTGTGGAAGCGTTTCGGAGACGACCGTCTCAAAATCCACGAACAACAGATGACGGTGTTGGGTCGGGCGTTGGATGCGTTCTGGGCGGACCAGGGCGCCTGTCCTCCGGCCACGGAAGACTCCGCCTCCATGACCGGCGCGGCGCCCGAGCAGGCCATGCCGGCCTTTCTGCGCTACAAGGCCAATGGCCCCCACGCCCTGACCTCGCCCATCCCATACCTCAAGGATCTGGGAACCGACCCGTATTCCGACACGAATTTTCCCCGTCTCTACGCCTACTGGACCCTGCCGGGAGGCAACGGATGGGTCCTGTTGAGCTGTGGACGCGACGGGGTGTTCGACACGAACGTCGAGACGCTGGAGAAGGCCTTCAAAAAGGGAGATGCCGTCCAAGCGGAACGCGAACTGGCTCCCTTTACCTACGATGCAACGAACGGGAGCAAAAGCGGGGGGGACCTGTGGCAGTTCCACCTGAAACTGGACCAGCCCGTCGTCTCAAGCCAGAAACCGTCCCAGGAGAAAAAGGCCCAGGCCGAAAAATCGGAAAAACTGCTGGACTTGTAATGGGTCCGATTGGGAAAATTGTTCGGACAGGCCCACTCTGGCCGATTCTCTGAAATCATGTGAAACCCGGGATGCGGCCCGATCCCCGCAATCGGCGGAACCGCCCGCCACTCCAGGACGGGGAGAAGAACGATGAACCCTTCAAAGAAACCGACCGCCGCCGATCAGAAAAAGAATCTGGCCGCTTTCCTCCCCATGTCACGCGCGGAGATGGAACTGCGCGGGTGGGACGAACTCGACGTGCTGCTCGTGACCGGCGACGCCTATGTGGACCACCCGTCCTTTGGAATGGCGGTCATCGGGCGCGCGCTCGAAGCTGCCGGCTTCCGGGTGGGGATTGTGGCGCAACCCGACTGGACGAAGCCGGACGATTTTACGGTCATGGGCGCCCCCCGTCTTTTCGTCGGGGTGACGGCCGGGGCAATGGATTCCATGGTCGCCAATTATACGGCCAACCGGAAGCCGCGCCACGACGACGCCTACTCGCCCGGTGGCGAGAGTGGCCGACGGCCCAATTACGCCACCATCGTGTACACCAATGTGGTGCGTCATGCCTTTCCCGGCGTGCCGGTGGTGTTGGGCGGCATTGAGGCCAGCCTGCGACGCTTCGCCCATTACGATTACTGGAAGGACCGGGTGCGCCGTTCCATTCTTCTCGACTCGAAAGCGGACCTGATCGTGTCGGGCATGGGCGAGGTGACAATCGTCGAGATCGCCCGTCGGCTCAAGGCGGGTAAGCCGCTCGACCGTATTCCGGGAACGGTGGTGTCCATTCCCGAGTCGGACCTGACGGACGAGGAGACGCACCGCGCGCTCCTCCTGGACGATTACGAGGTGGTGAGCGAGTCGGCTTTGCACTTCCTCAAGATGTCGGTGGCGCTCGAGAAGGCGCTGGTTTGCGGACGCACGGGGGCGCAGCCGGGACAGAAGGCGGACCTGAATCTGGTGGTGCAGCGGCATGGCGACCGGCTGGTGGTGGAATGGCTGGCGCCGTCCATGACGCCGCGTCAATTGGACGCGGCCTATGCGTGGCCCTACCAGCGCCGCGCGCACCCATCCTACAAGCAGAAGGTTCCGGCGCTTAATCCGGTTCAGTTTTCCGTGACGAGTCACCGGGGCTGTTTTGGCGGCTGTTCGTTCTGTGCTCTGTCGGTTCACCAGGGGCGACATGTGGTGTCGCGCTCGCCCGAGTCCATCCTCGAGGAAATCCGGCGTCTGACGCAGCATCCCGATTTTCATGGAACGATCAGCGATGTCGGCGGACCGAGCGCGAACATGTACGGCATGACGGGGTACGACAAGTCGGTCTGCGCCACCTGCCGCCGCCCCTCGTGTCTGCACCCGGCCGTGTGCCCGAACCTGAACACCGCGCACGGTCCGCACCTTTCCCTGTTGCGCCGCGCGCTGGAAATCGAAGGGGTCGAGCACCTGTTCGTGGCGTCGGGCATCCGGTACGACCTGCTTCAGGAGGTGCCCGAGCTTGAGGCGGTTCCCGACCGGGTGGTCGAACGGTATAAAGAGAACATGGCCGAGAAGAAGGCGCGTCTGCATCTGAAGCACCAGCGCGAGGAGAAGAAACGCCAGGAAAACGAAGCCTACATGCAGTTGCTGGTGCGGCACCTGGTGGGCGGGCACCTCTCCGTGGCGCCCGAGCATGTGACCAGGAGTGTCCTGGCGCTCATGCGCAAGCCGAGCATCCAGGTGTACGAGGCCTTTGCCGAGCGGTTCGAGGAGATGAGCCGTGAGATCCACAAGAAGCAGTACCTGACGCCGTATTTCATCGCCTCGTTCCCCGGTTCGACCGAGGAAGACATGCGCTCCCTGATGCGGTTCCTGAAACTGTCGGGTCGCAAACTCCAGCAGATCCAGGATTTTCTTCCCTGTCCCATGACGCTGGCCGCCGCGATGTACCACTCCGAGATGGATTACCGCGACCTGCGTCACCTCTACGTGGCCAAGTCGCACATGGAGCGCGAGCACCAGCGCGCCCTGCTGCTCTATCACCAGCAGGACGAGTTGCCCGAGTCGAGAACGAGAAAGGCCGCCCCCAAGCCGCCTCGAGGCCGGGCGGCGGTGCCTCCCATCCCCTACAAGAAGGGGCTTCCCAAGAAACTCGTCCCCGGTCGGCCCCGCAAGAAAAGGTCGTGAGAGGGAGGAGGATTTCACAATGATGAAGGGATATTGGAAAGAGAACTTTTTCAATAGACCGCAAAGAAAGTTTAGAAGAAGAGGAAGAGAAGAAACGGCTTGTTATCCCCGAGAACACCCGTTTCTTCGGAGGCAAATTTGAATGACTGCCGAAGCGTTTTCACCCGATAAAACCCACCTGCTGGATGAACTTCGCGCTCTGCCGACCGAAACGGAGTGGGTCGAGTTTAAAGTGGACAATCATCCCGCCCAAGAGATTGGGGAATACTTGAGCGCCCTGTCGAATTCGGCCCGGCTTCGGGGACGGTCGGTTGGTTATCTGGTTTACGGGATTGAGGACAAGACGCACGAGGTCAAAGGAACACATTTTCGCCCGCGCCAGACCAAGGCAAAAGGAAACGAGGATCTGGAACCCTGGTTGGCCCGGTTGCTTGATCCTCGAGTCGATCTCAGGATCTATGAGGGGACATATGAAGGTCATCCGATTGTCCTCTTCGAGGTAGATGCGGCATCGGGTTCTCCAGTCAAGTTTTCGGGTATTGAATATGTCCGGATTGGCTCGCACAAAAAGCGACTGTCAGAGTACCCGGAAAAAGAACGGCAACTCTGGAGCCGAAAAGGGGACTGGTCGGCAGAATTCTGCAAAAACGCTCAAATAAACTGCCTGGACGAACGCGCGCTTCTCAAGGCCCGCGAGGAGTTCAAGATCAAGCATCCTCACTTGGAGCAGGAAGTGGACGGCTGGAATGATCTCCAGTTTCTGAATAAGGCCAAACTGGCGATTGAAGGACAACTGACCAACGCGGCAATCTTGTTGCTGGGCAAGTCAGAGGCCGATTTTCTGTTGTCACCGGCAGTGGCACGTATTACCTGGTTACTGAAAAAGGATGGAGATTCCGATTTAGACTACGAACATTTTGGACCGCCTTTCATCCTGAGTGTCGAAGAAATCTTCGCTCGTGTACGCAATCTGCGAGATCGGTACATGCCGAATACCACGTTGTTTCCGATTGAGATCGATCAGTATGATCGCTGGGTTATTCGCGAGGCATTGCACAATTGTATCGCTCACCAGGATTACGATCTGCGTGGCCGAGTGTCGATCGTAGAGACATCGGATCATTTGGTTTTCACCAATGTGGGTCATTTCATTCCTGGTGACTTGGAAACGGTTATTCGTCAGGACTCACCCCCGAGCCGCTACCGCAACCCGTTCCTGTGCCAGGCGATGGTGAACCTGAATATGATCGACACAATTGGAGGAGGCATCAAAAAGATGTTCCTCAAACAGAGGGAACGGTTCTTCCCCTTGCCGAGCTACGAACTGAAACCCGAGGAGGTCAAGGTCACAATCCCTGGCCGGGTGCTGGACGAAAATTACACGAGGGTACTGATCGAACGTGCCGACCTGAATCTATGGGAAGTCATACTACTCGACAAGATACAGAAGAACAATACG
>DAOPYU010000202.1:0-7977 GCA_035353095.1 Candidatus Sumerlaeota bacterium
CCGCCGAATACCTCGATCAGGTTGTGGCGGCGCTCCAGAAAAACTTTGTTCTCCCACCCTACATCCGCGAGAACAAGACCTGTACCGTGCGGTACAGAATCCTGAGAAACGGACGTCTTGACAAACCCAGGGTCGTCAACGGACAGGGAACGGGGATTCCCGGTCTGGACCAGCTGGCGCTCAACGCGGTGCTGCAGGCGGGGCCGGTACCGCCCTACCCGCCGGAATACTCGACCAGGCCGTTCGTGTATGCCCGGGTGAATTTCGCGTTCACGCCGTCGGCGCCATAAATCCGGGTGGAGGGGGGAGTCGTTCCCAGCTTCCCCCCTTCATCCTAAACTTCCCCCACCAACTGGACCACATGGTGGCGCAGGTGGGTCAGATAACCCTTCACCACCACCTCCAGCGGTACCGGACCGTCCTTGCCAAAATTACACAGTTCGGAGAACGCCTCCGCCGGAAGCCGTTCGAGAACCCCACACAGGTGGCGGTTGTAGGCGGACCAGAGTTCGACGAGCAGGGGCCAGTCCGCCTCCTGGTGACCCTGCACCCGCACCCAGTCGTTCTGCGCGTAGGCGGGGAATTCGAGGGCGGCCTTGTAACCTGCGCGCACGAACCGCTGGTGGTTGTTGGCGGCCGAATCAATCAGGTGCCCCAGGACCTCCTTCTTCGACCACTTCTCCGGCTGAGGCTTCGCGGCCACCTCGTCCGCGCTCATCTGCGCCAGAAGCGGCGTCACCCGCGCGACCACGACTCGAATTTCCTCGGCAACGGCGTGCATTCTCTCTTCTCCTCTTCAACTCTTTGGACTTCGAAACAGGGGGGACTTCCCGAAAAGAGAGGCTTCACCCACGAAGCCACAGGAACACCAGAACCGAGCCCCCGATGACCACCGCGGGCACGTGCATGGCGGACACGACCAGAATCGCCCGGCCGAAGGAAATCCGGATTTTCGCGCTGATAATCGCCGAAAAAACCAGAAACCCAAGCAGCGACAGAAACAAAGGCGCAATCTTTCCCAGCAAAAACTCGATGCCGAATCGCACCATCAGGGTCGCGACCAACGCCAGGAACATCGTCCCGCACGCCTCGCCATACGAGACCTCCTTTTTCGCCACCCAGTACAGAGCAAGCATGAGAAGCAAGGCCCCGAGCAGGCTCACGACCGCCACCCCAATCAACCCTCCGAACAGATACCCCGCCTGATACGCCATGATGCCCTTTCCTTTCAAAGAAATTCCTGCGACTCGGAATCCGTCCCCGATTTTCAGAAATCACGCCCTCACGCGTCAAACGCCCCGGCCAGCCAGAGGATCGGAAGGATCGAATACAGGCACAAAGCCAATCCATAGAGCGCCAATGAAACAAAACACGAGCGGCGGAACGGAATCCGGAAACGGAACGTCACCAGGGCCGCCAGAATGAAAAAGGAGGGACAAAGAACGAAAAGGACCTTGATCGGAACCAGAACCGGATCGCCCTGGGACGGCAGCGCGGCATTGACCGCCCAGTCCACAATAAAAGTCTGAAAGGTCAGGGTGAGCGCCCAGAGAAAGATCGTCAGATAGGCGTCCGAAAAGGGCAGATGCATTTTCTGAACCCATTTGGCCGAGGCTCGGAGCAGGACGGTTCCAATCAGACTTCCAAACGCAATACCGGTTATCGTACAGAACAGATCGGCCATCCAATCCATCGCCCCACCTCTTACAGAAAATGACTTCCGGTAACACTCGACCCGGCACGATGATCCTCAAAACCGTTCACGATGTAAATATCTATTTTCAATTTGTTTCAGGAATTCCGTGCGCGTTCAGCCGTGTTTCGCGACGGGCACATAAAAGCGTTCCCAGCGAGGCATCCGACTCTGGACCGGCGGGGTTCCGCGGATCGCCGAGATTGGGCTATAGGGTTACGAATAATCGCGCAGAGGCGCAGGGACGCGGAGAACCGCATCTTTCGGCCTCGAAAAACACCGGGCCTTCCTGTTTCCTGACTTTTGTGCCTCGTGAGGCTTACTACAAGTGCTCTCAACGTCCCTGCGCCTCTGCGCGATTCATTCTTCGTAAACCTTTAACCAACCTCATGTAAGAAGAACCGCGAAATACGCGAAAATCGCGAAACTTTCTCTTTTTCGCGTCTTTCGCGATTTTCGCGGTTTCCTGCGGTTGCGGTCCCTGACGAAAAATCAGCCGCATCAACAGACAGACAAAGAGCAGACTCGATCTTCTCAGAAGTCCTGAAAGTTCGATTTCCCCGACTCGAACGGCGTGATGCGGGGCAGGGGGGACCTCTGCGGATCGGCTGCCGGTCGAACACCCCCCATCGTCAGTTGCGGACGAACCGGCGCCAGAGTCTTTTTCCTGGGGGGCGAAAAGACGGGCTCGTGCCACGCGGGAGAGGGGGGGACGGCGGCGGATCTTCCGGCGGGTTGGGTGTCATTCTCCACCATGGCCGCCAGATCTTCGACGATCTCGTGCAGGGCGGCGGACTCCCGGGCCAGGCCGTCGGACGCCGTGGCCGCCTCCTGGGAACCGGCCGCAACGCTCTGGGTCACCTTGTCCATCTCGACGACGGCTTCGTTGATCTGGGCGATGGCTTTGGACTGCTCGTTGGAGGCAGAATTGACCTCCTCGATGGCCGTGGTCACCCGGCTGATGATTTCCGAAATGTTGCGGATGGACTCCGCGGCTTCCTCGACCATCGCGGCGCCGCGGTTGGACTGGTTGACACTCCCTTCGATCAACTGTCCCGTATCGTGGGCGGCGGTGGCGGCCCGCTGGGCCAGGTTGCGAACCTCTGCGGCTACGACGGCGAACCCCTTGCCGTGTTCGCCGGCGCGGGCAGCCTCGACGGCCGCGTTGAGCGCCAGCAGGTTGGTCTGGAAGGCGATCTCCTCGATCGTCTTGATGATCCCCGAGACCTGGCCGGCCGAGGTCTTCAGGCTTTCCATGGCGGTGACAGTCTGCCCCATGGCCCGATTGGCTTCTTCGGCTGCCTGGCGCGCGCGCTCGGAGTTTTCGGTGGCTTCGCGAGTCTTTTCGGCATTGCCGCGCGCCTGTCCGGCCAGTTCTTCGAGCGCCGACGACGACTCCTCGATACTCGAGGCCTGCGAGACGGCGTCATCCGCCAGCATCTGGCTGGCCTTGCGGATCTTGACCGAATCATGTGCCACCGCCTCCGCCTCCTCCTTCAACCCGGTCACCGCCCGCCGCAGCGGGGCGGTAATGCTCCGGGCAATCAGGATCGCCAGTACAATCCCCAGCAGAATGGAGAGAGTTCCCCCGCCGAGCAGAACCTTCTGGGTCCGTTGCGCCGACAGGAGCAGGGCCGTGTCGGTCAGACTCTTTTCTTTCGAGAGGGAATTGATCCGCCCCAGCGTCTCCTGAATCTTCGCGAGCGCGGGCTGGGTCTGGGTCGCGTAGAGCGCATTGGCCTTGTCCAGACCCTCCTGGAGGGCATTTTCAGCGGCAATGGCGACTTCAAAGTTCTTGCGGATCTCGGCCAGCGTGGGCAGCACCTGATCCTGATAGGCCTGAACCGCCGCTTCGGTCTCGCGCTTGTTCACGTGGGCTTCGATCGTCTGCGCCAGGGCATGGAGCTGCTTGTGGGGACCTTCGCAGGCGACCAGACTCTTGTCTAGGTCCGGAAACTCCTGGCGCAGCCGGGCGGTCTGCGGATCCGCCAGAAATTTCCCGAACGCGCACTGCGTCGGGTCGGTCTGGACTCCGAGCGAGAACGGCTTGCCCTCGGCCACATCCGCCGCGCGCGCCAGCAGCGCCTTGTCGTTCGGATCGAGGAAAATGCCCGTTCCAATGATCCAGTTCCACGGCTTGTAGAACCGCACAAAGGAAATTTTCGGACTGTTCGCGGTCGTACCCGGCAGGGGCCACTGGTAGAAAACGAACCCCTTCCCCTTCTCCTGCGCAACCCGGGCCATTTCCACGAAGAGCCGTTTGCCCGTCGGATCGGCAATTTTTGCCATATCCTGTCCCTCGAGTTCCGGCTTGATCGGGTGCATGACCGTGAAGGGACGGCTGTCCAGAATAAAGACATAGTCCGTGTTTTCGGCGCCAAACCGCACGCTGCGCAGCACTTCCCGGGCCAGCGCCTGGCGGGCGCTCAGATCCCCGAGGTTTTCGTCCTCGGCAATCCGCGCCACCTGCGAGTACACCGTGTTGATAATTTCTTCGGTCTGTTTCTGGCAGGCCAGCAGGCCCCCCACCTCGGCGCCCAGGTTGGCCGCCAGGGTCGAGGCCCAGGTGATATGGTCGTTCAGGCGTCCGGACAGGGTCTGGGCCAGTCCCGGATGGGGCTTGCGAAACACCTGGCCGATTTCGGCGGCGGACTGGTGGAGCTGCTTGTGGGGGAGTTCGAGATCCTTGAACAGGGACGCCAGGCCCGGCATCCGTTTTTCGGCCTCGGCACGCCCCTGAGGATCGTCCAGCCACTTACCCAGATTGCACGCCGCGCTGTCCGTCTGGATCTTCTGAGGATCGAACGCCTTCTCGGCCGGGTCTGTCAACAGAGCATCCAGTTTCCGGGCCCAGTTCAGATGAGCCACCTCGTCTTCGGCAAACTGCGAACGCCGCGCGTTGCCATCAATGACCTGTTGCGCATCCTGCACAATCCCGAAAATAGCCAGATTCGACCCGACCATCCCCCCCACCATCAAAAGGAGAAGAAGCCCGAACCCCAGCGCGATTTTCTGCCCCACCCGCATGTTCTGCATTCTTCAACCCTCCCGATTCCCTTTTCCGATACCCCGGAATGTCCTGCTCCGTGAAATGTTTTCCGCCTCACGACATCCCCCCCGCCACGGACGGGCAGGCAAAAAGTATCCGGATTCCCCCCATACAAGACGTCCGAAAACCGTTTTCAGAAGCCCAACCCGACAAAAAGCAAGAAACAAACCATTTTCCCCCTCGCCGATCCAGCGTCACTCGAAACCGGCCGGGGATGAGGGAACTCGGGGACACGCGAGCGTGGGAATCGGGGAAAATGGAAAGAGGGAAGCGGCCTTTGAAATCCGCCTCCCTCCCGTCCCTGTGAATCAGGTCGTCCCGCGTTCAACCGCCTCAGAAATCCTGAAACGAACCGGACGTGTCGTCGTCAAACGGAATGGCCTCCGCCGCCTTGGATTTCCGGGCCGGGGCGGGCCGGGTGTGGGCGAGCCGCGGCGCCGGAATTGGCGCCGGCGCCCGACGGGAAACCGCCTGGTGCTCGCCGTGAAGCGCAACCGTGGCCACCGGCCGGGCGCCGCCCCGAACGGCGCCTCCCACCATCGCCGCCAGCTCGCCCACAATGCTCGTCATGGTCTTCGCCTGGCCGGCCAGTTCCTCCGAGGCCGACGCAGACTCCTCGGCGTTCGCCGCCACCTGCTGGGTCACCTTGTCCATCTGTGCCACGGCAATGTTGATCTGCCCGATCCCCTGAGCCTGTTCGTTCGAAGCGGTGGCAATGGTATCCACAAACTGGGCCACCTCGGCGGCGCTCTCGGCGGTCATCCGAATCCCAGTGGCGGCCTTCTGGACCACCTCGGCGCCCCGGTTGGACTGTTCGACATTGGCCTGGATCAACGACGCGGTGTCCTTGGCGGCCACCGCCGAGCGCTGGGCCAGATTGCGTACCTCTTCGGCCACCACGGCGAAACCCTTGCCGTGTTCGCCGGCCCGGGCCGCCTCGACCGCCGCGTTGAGCGCCAGCAGGTTCGTCTGGAAGGCGATTTCCTCGATCGTCTTGATGATACCCGAAATCTTGCCCGACGACTCCTTGATCCCACTCATGGTCTCCACCATCTGCTCCATCGCCTGGCCGGTCTCGGTAATGACCTTCTTCGCCCCGCCCATCAGTTCCATCGCCTTTTCCGCCGATTCGGCGTTGTTTTTCGACTGGCTGGCCAGTTCCTCGAGCGCCGACGACGATTCCTCGAGACTCGAAGCCTGCTCCGTGGCGCCTTCGGCCAGCTGCTGGCTCGACTGCGAAATCTGCGTGGACGCCGAATCCACCTGGTCGGCCCCCGCGCTCAAGCCCGAAATGATGTGCCGCAAACCGTTGTTGATCCCCCGGCTGATGAGGAAACCCAACCCCAGCGCCAGCGCCACGCCCACGATCATGGCCGTCAGGCAAAGAATCTTCAGGAAGTGGGCGTTGTCCGTACTGGCCTTGACCGTATCGTCGGCGATCTTTTTGTTGAGATTGACGATCTCATTGAGCATGCCCACCGCCGTGGTCTCGCTGTCCCGGCACGTCACCATCCCCTGCTGACTCAACTTCTCGAGTAACCCGTTGGCTTTCACCGCCTCGGCGCGCAGGGGACGCATCCCCTCGATCACTTTCATCGCGTTGGGGATGAACACCTTATCAAACTGCTCGGCCGCCGCATTCGTGTCGCCCCCGGCCACACTCTTCTGGATCTGACCCAGACTCGCCATCATGGCCGTATTGGCCGGCTGGATGTCCTGAACCATCTTGACCATCGCGGGACTCGTCACCTGGATCGCCTGCATCCAATCTTTCTGCGAATCCACCAGGAGCGTATTCAACTTGTCGTCTTCCTGGAGGGTGGCCCCCTGCTTGACCTGCCGGGTCAGGGAATAGATGGTTTTCCACAAGGTCCCCCGCACCTCGAACAGGGCGCTCTGGAGCGCCGTCGGGTTACTGACCTCGAGCGCTTCAAACTCGCTGTTGATCTTGAAGAACTCTTCCCGATCCGACAGAACCTGCTTCCAGGCGGGTTGAAATCTCTCCCAGATGGCCGCTTCCGCGGCCTCCTGCGGCAACGCCTCGTACACCTGCTTCGCCGCGTCGAGTTCCTTCACCGCCGTGGCAATATTCTCCATCTGGCGCTTGCGGTCGTCCACGCTTGCGCCCGGATTCAGAAGGGTCCGCATGGCAGACTTGATCTGAGCGGTCTGCTGCATGATCGTGATCAGGCTCTGAATGTTGGGCAAAGCGTCCAGCCCCAGGTCATTGACCGCCTTTTCGCTCCGGACCGCGCCATAATACCCCACTCCCCCCAGAAGCAACGTAATGAGCGACACTCCGAAGAACGATACGATCAATTTCTTTCCGATAGTCCATCCCGTTTTCATGCGTCCATCTCCTTGACAGATTTCGGCCCCCGAATGGTTGCGGCGAGCGGGCAAACCACGATTTTCCGACATTCCGGAACAACAACGATGAGGCACTTCCTGAAACAACACCCTTCTTTTCGGCAGAGAAAACGGTTCCCTTGAGTTTTTTCCTGCTTCTCGTGAAAAAAACCGGGCTTCATTTCCCGTATCCCGCAGAGCCCCTCGTTTCGAGACCGGAACAAAACCGATCTTCAAATATTTCCGATGCGGCCCATTTTATCATTGACAAATACACGAATATCGTGTAGGCTTGCACCTGTATCGTTGAACAATATTCACCCGATAAACGGAACCGCTTCCCAATGGAAAGGAAACCCGAAATGACACTGAAACAAGCCGTCGAAAAACACAGAAAATGGTTGGAGGGTTATTGCATCCTGTCCCGTCTGATGGGCTGGCTCCTGATCGTGACAGGGATCGGAACCCTGGGATATGCGGCATGGATTCTTCTTACAGAAGAGACTCGAGTCAACGAAATGTTCGCCGGATTTCCACCCGATAGAATTTCTGATATGAAATTCTGGATGATCGTCCACGAACCATTCTTTCCGATGATCCTGCCCGGGTTGCTCGCGTTACTGGTGGCGCAACTACTGCGGTACCTTCTGGATGAAAACACCCGGCCTTGCTGGCTCTTGAGGCATGGAGAGGAAGTCTTGTATTTTACCGCTGTGGCCTTTCTGATCAATCTCATACCTACATTCCGGCTTCTGGGAGAGAACAATCGCCCCCTTTGGGGCTTCATTCTTGGCGGCATAAACCCCAATCTCCTGCTCGTGAGCGCGGAACTGACGATCCTGATCGGTCTGGCTCAGGCCCTGCGCCGGGTCTTGCCGATGATTGA
>DAOPYU010000203.1:0-3709 GCA_035353095.1 Candidatus Sumerlaeota bacterium
GAGTCCCCTTGACCCGTGGAGGTTTGAGAGTCCCATGCCAGGTCTCAAGCGTTGTTTAGGAGTCGATTTAGGCGGCCGCTCGGTCAAGATCGTCGAGATGGTTGTGGAGAAAAAGGGGGTGCGTATCGAGCGCATGGTCTCGGCGCCCGTGCCGGTGGATCCCAATGCGCTCGAAGCGGAGCGCACCGGTGTCTTGCTGGAAGCCGTGCGCAAGCTGCTCAAGGAGCACAAGATCGCCACGAAGCAGGCGGTTTTCTGTATGCCCGGCCAGACGGTGATTGTGCGTCCCTTGCGTCTGCCGCGCGCTCCCGGCCCCCGCCTGCAGCAGATTATCCATTTCGAAGCCCGTCAGATTATTCCCTTCCCTCTCGAGAAGACCCTGCTTCAGTATCAGGTGTTCGACTCCGAGGACGCTCGCGAGGTGGAAGTGCTCCTGGTGGCCATGAAGAAGGAAACCAACCAGGAGTTCATGAATTCGTTGCGTAAAATGGGGCTTAAGGCGGTCGGGATCGGTGTCTCGACGCTGGCGCTCTACAACGGTCAGGAATTGCACCGCTTCAATTTCGACAAGTGGGTCGAGTCGGGCGGTCTGGGGGGGGGATTCCTCGGGCTGGGCGGGGGCAAGCCGAAGGCCAAGGTGGAAAAGCCCAAGAAGGAAAAGAAGAAACCCGCCAAGAAGAAGAAAAAAGGCGAAGAGGCGGTGGAAGAAGAACAGCCCGCCGAAGAGCCGATGCTCGAAACGCCCGAAGGGGAGTCGGATTTCCTCGGGGTCGGGCTCGATGCGGGGTTTGACGAGGTGCGGGCCTATGTGAACCTGGGGGCCCGTTCGACCGATCTGGCCATCTGCCGCGCGGGCGGGGCCAAGATTGTCGGGTTTGTCCGTCCGATTCCGATCGGCGGCAACCACATCAGCAGTGAGATTTTCAAGGCGTGCGGATGCCAGTCGTTTGACGAGGCCGAGCAGGTCAAGTTCACGCGCACGGCCGTGCAGTCGGCTCAGTTCGAGTACGAGGCCGACCCCACGGCTTACGACGAGCGGGCCTGCCACGCCGCCACGGCGGTGTGCGACCGCATCGTGGCCGAGTTGCGCCGTTCGCTCGACTACTACATTTCCCAGCCCGACGGGGTGGGGGTGGACCGCCTGATCCTCAGTGGCGGGGGGGCGCGCCTGCCGTTCCTGACCAGTTACATCGAGGATCGCCTGGGGGTGCCGGTCGAGGTGGATCAGAGTCTGGGCGGGCCCGGGATTACCTGTCCGGATACGTACAAGGCCGAGAGTTTCGACATTGCGTCTTACAAGGTGGCGATTGGTCTGGCCAGTCAGGGGTTGGGGATTTCCCCCTTGACGATTGACTTCCTGCCCGAGGAAGCGCGCATGATGCGCGACCTGAGCGGGCAGTACGCGGAAATGGCCGTGCTGGTGGCGATGGTGGGCGGGATGGTCTTCTTCGGCATGGGCGCGGGCGAAGCCCGAATGAAGGCGATGCAGAACAGCATCAATCAGATGCAGAGCGTGGTGGGCGCCTCGGAACCGCTCCAGGCAGACTACAAAAAGGCCACGGAGGCGCGCGGTCTGATTCAGGGGGGGATGGGTCTTTTGCAGCCGGCGCTGGCGCCTCGGGATTTCTGGTTGAATTTTATCAGCAACATTCAGGCGCTCAAACCGGCGGATATTCAGATTACGCAGTTGAACTGCATGCCGAGTCCGGAGACCCCGCTCGACACGAACGTGACGATTACCTGTCTGGCGCAGGGGCAGATTTCTCCCGGGCAGTTTGTCAACGCATTGAAGAATCTGATCACGACTCCGGACCGGGCCAAGATGGGATTTTCGGTGGTCTCGGTAGTTAACACGTCCCCGCGAGCCGCGGCGGGCGGGTACAGCTTCACCCTGTACGTCAAGGTGCAAAACGTTCCGGCTCAACCGTTGACGCGTCTGGCCGATCCGCTCAAGCCGTTGCCGGCTTCGACCGATGCGGCGGCGGCACCCGCCGCGCCTGCTCCGGACGCGGCGGCGGGGGCGGGCGCCAAGGGGGCGGCGGGAGATACGGTGGGGGTGGGCGGGTTGCCCGTGTAAGAGTTCCGAGCCGGGCCGCAGGGCCTGGGGAAGACGGGACGGTGTCAGCCAGGGTATCCGGGGGAATCTGCCCGGGAAATCCAACCAGGGAATAAAGGGCGTGGCAGGCCATGAACGAGCAGTTGGAGAAGACAAAAGAGTTCCTGATCGCAAATATCCGGATGGTGGCGTTTGTGGTGGGTCTGGTACTGCTGGGCTCGATCATTGCGCTTAACACGTTGTATTCGGGGGCGTTACCGCCGCCGCCCGCCCCGCCTGCCGCACCGGCTGCGGGGGGAGGGCCCGGCGGGGCGACACCTGCGGGACCGGGGACGACGGCGACCACCGGTGGTACTGCCGCGGCGGCCACCTCGGCGGTGCCGGCTCCGGTGGCCATCCGGCTGGAGCGCAAGAAAAATACGATTCCGTTTGAAAAGTCTGCGTATGCGCGGCTGGGAACGGAGAGTCTGTTCATGGTGGGGACGGCGCCGGCGGCTGAGGCAGCGCCCGCGCCCGCGCCGTAAGTTTTGGAGCGCACGGCGATGCGCTCCCGATAGGAGAAAAAGCGCCTTTTGAAAGGCGCGCATCCTTGCAGGGCGGCGGATTTAGTTGGAGTTGGAGTCGGGGTTTTTCGCGTCTTTTTGCTTGACAAGCTGGAGCGAATTACCGATCATCTCGCGGATGGAACCGTTGGGGTCCGCGCTGGTGTGTGGGAACCTTCTGATGGCGCGGTACTTGACCCCTGAAATCCCCCGATCTGATTCATCCCACGGCAAGCCTGTCACACGCATCGAATTATCGCAAAAGGAGTGAGAATAGTCCTTCATGGCACTCACAGGTACCCGGAAACGGTTTTCATTCGGCCCGAAGCGTCTGAGCGTCACGCTCTTGCTTATCCTGCTCGTGTCGGTGACGATAGCATGGTCGTCGGCCTCCTCGAGAGCGGAGGAGAAAGCGGCGCCCACCGCCGGCGCGCAACCGGCGGCGGCCGATTCGCCTGAGCAGGTGCAGCGGGTCCGGGAAATTGTGGCGCAGGGGACTCGCCACTACGAAAAAGCCGAGTTTCAGGAGGCCATGACCTGTTACGATGAGGCGGTGAAACTCAACCCGCAGGATGAAAAAGTCAAGGGGGCCCTCAACGATACCCGAAAGAATCTCGAGATTCAGAAGCAGCTGCGTTCGGCGGCGCCTGCCGACCGAGCCGAGCTGGAAAAAGCGCTCGAAGCCCGCTATGCCAAGGCCAGCGGCAACTTCGACGCCCAGAAACTGGATGAAGCCCGTACCGAGTTCTACCAGATCTGGCTCCTCGGGGGCGAATACAAGCAGACCCGCCAGTACCTCACGTCCATCGGCCAGATCAATTCGAAGAAACTGACGATTGAGCAGGCGCGCGCCAACCTTGCGCCCGCGGTTCAGGTCGCCAGTGCGCAGGGTGACGCAGCCCCGGCGGCGGTGGATGTGTCCTCGCCGGCCAAGGCGTTGATCGCGACGCCGGCTCCGGACGCTGCGAAGGCGACCGACAAGAAGGAAGAAGCCAAGCCCGCCGACGCCGTGAAACCGGTGGCTGAGCCGACTCAGGAAGCCCCGAAGGCTGCCGCGAAGAAAGACGCGCCCAAGGCGGCTGAGAAAAAGGAAGAAGTCAAGAAAGAAGAA
>DAOPYU010000203.1:3809-7962 GCA_035353095.1 Candidatus Sumerlaeota bacterium
GAAACCCGCGGTGGAGCCGGATAAGGATCTGGCGCCGAAGTCGTTGGCGCCCGCGAAGGAAGATGCGCCCCAGGCGGCTGAGAAAAAGGAAGAAGTCAAGAAGGAAGCGACCAACCCTGTTCCCGCGCCGGAACCGGCGATCCGGGATGCGGATAAGAAGGTGGAGACCGTCAAGGCGGCGGTTGCGGAGGCTCCCAAGGCGAGCGGCGCTGAGAAGCGGGCTGAACAGGCCGTCACGGATGCGATGCAGCTGGCCGATGCGGGCAAATTCGACGAAGCCCTGGCGATGCTGAAGACCGCGCAGGTGGTGGATGCTCAGAACCCCAAGGTGCAGGAAGCCTTCAAGAAGGTGGAAGCGAAGCGCGACCAGGTGCTGGCCGAGCGTGTCGAGCGGGGCAAAAAGGCCGCCAAAACGGTGGAGGTCGCGCCGGTTGTGACGCCCAAGAGCGCCGAGGTGGATGCGGCTGCGGCCGACCGCCAGAAAGTGCTCGATGAGAAGATCAACACGTTCCTGGACACGGCCAAGGATGCGTCGAACAAGAAGGATTTCGACGCCGCGAAGAAAAACTATGACATGGCGCTGGAACTCGACGCCAATAACGCCGCCGCTCAGCGGGGGCTTGAGAAACTGGCCGGGCAGAAGGCCAAAGCCGAGAAAGCCCAGGCGGCCGACACGGAACGGGTTCAGCATGTGACCGAAGCCGAGCGTCAGGCGCAGTTGCGGGTCCAGATGGACCGCGAAATGAGCAATCTGTTCAAACAGGCGAGCGAGGCGGAAGCGCGGAAGGATTACTTCAGCGCGCTGGAGGCCTATGAAATCGCGCTGCAGAACGATCCCTCGAGCCTGCAGGCCAAGAACGGCCTGAGCCGGATGCAGACGGCGGTCAAGGCGCAGCTGGCGGCCATCGCCGCGCCCGCCCAGACCGATCGGGACCCGAACCTGGCGGCGCCGGAAATGAGCCGTCCGGTCCAGAAACTCATGCTTCAGGCCGATGGCTTCTATCGCGAAAAGAAGGGTGACAGCGTGGCCAAGGCGCGCGAGTGCTGGCAGGAAGTCATCAAGATAGACTCGAGCAACAAGATCGCCCAGACGTATCTGGATCAGACCGCGGAAGAGTACGAAGTGTACCTGGCCGCGCAGAAAAAGAAGGAAGAGGGCCAGAAGCGCGAAGTGGCCGGTGTCAAGAAGATCAATACGCCCGTCACGATTGACACCACCGACCCGAAAGTCGAGCCGCCGTTCCTGCCCGATTTCCTCCTGACGCTGAGCTATTCGACCGGCATCAACTTCAACGTGACCGCCGGGCAGGAAAACACCGTCCATTGCAAGTTTGTGGACACGCCGCTCGACGAAGTCCTTGACGCCGTGTTGAAGCCGATGGGCCTGCGCTGGGAACGCGTGCAGGGCGACGTGGTTCAGGTCAGCGCCGACATGAAGTCGAAGGTGTTCAAACTGACGACGGACGAGGCGCGCAAGGTTCAGATTCTCATTGCCGACGGTTCGTTGAACAACATCATCCGCGAGGGCAAGGAAGCGGTCAAGGGGACCCAGCTCGATCTCGACGAGCGCGAGCAGGTGCTCATGATGGTGGATTCGCAGACCAACATTGACAAGATGGCCGCGTTCCTCAAGGAAATGCGCTCCGACCAGTCGGTCATGATGGCCACGCGCATCTACAAACTGGACCCGGACCGCGCCGAGCGGGTCAAGGCGCTGGTGGACGCGCTGATTCTGGCCGAGACGACCAAGACGGGCGACAAGCAGCTCGACCTCGACCGCATGGTCATTCTGGACAACTCGAAGGAAAACCTCATCGTCAAGGACACCATCCCGAACCTCGAGAAGGTCGAGGAACTCCTGGCCAACGTCGGCGAGTACATCGGCAAGAGCGAGGATGAGGATCTGTCGGTCCAGACGTATGAAATTAAAAAGGGCGGTGTGGCGCTCAACCCGGAGTCGAACGTGGACCGCCAGTTCTTCAAGCAGACTTACGAGCAGATCGAAACGCTCCTCTACACCGAAATCGGACGTGAAAAGTCGGCGGAACTGGGTCGGCGCATGTGGCCCGAACGCGACAAACTGGACGATGTGACCGAATTCAAGATTGTCATCTCGGACACGAAGAAGCGCCTGCGCGACGTGACCGATTTTCTGGCTCTGGCCAATGCGACCGGCAACCAGGAAGACGCTTTCGAGATCATCTACCTCAAGTTCCAGAAGACGTCCGACATGCAGTCGCTGCTCGATACCGTGTACGGTCTCAGCACGGGCGGGGGCGACAACGCGATGAATGGCCAGTCCTCCCAGCAGGGGACCGAGAAGCGTTTCACGCTTAACAACCCGGAGCGTGAAGTGACGTTCCGCGACTGTTCCATCCGCCTGATCCGGGTGGAAGGTTCTTCGAGTTCCGGTTCAAGCGGTGGCGGGAGCAGCACCACGAACCGCAGTGACCGCCGCGCGGAACTGGCGGTGCGCACGGCCCTGCGCGCCGATACGCAGCAGGTCAACGTCGAGGAATACATGTCCGAGACGGTGGACAACTATGAAATCATCTGTGAAGAGATCAAGATCGGCGGCGGCAAGGCCGGTGGCCGTGTCCGGATTCGCGTACGTTACACCCCGCCGGAAATGATGGGTCTGGGCGGCGGCGCGGGCATGTATGGCGGCGGCCTGCAAGGCGGCATGATGCCGGGTATGATGGGCGGGGGCGTGCTGGGGGGTGGCGGCATGATGCCGGGCATGATGGGTCAGCAGGGCGCCACAGGCATGCTTCAGCAGGGCGGGGCTCGCAACACGGGCGGCGAATCGGGCGGAACCATGCAGGAGCTGGGGTTCGAGTACAACCAGTTCGGGAATCTCAACGCCCTCATCGTGCATTACACGGACCCGGCGGCTCTGGCCAAATTGAAGGACTTCATCCTGAAACTCGACAAGCCCACGCCGCAGGTCTCGATTGAGACCAAGTTTGTCACGGTGAACGAGGAAAAGGCCAAGGAAGTCTCGATGACGTGGAATGCGCTGGACTCCAATTCGCCCGCGAATCTCACGCCGACCGCAACGGCTGCGGCGGGAACGGCCGCGGCTGGAACGGCTGCGGCGGGAAAATCCCTGACGACCTTTGTAACCGATCCGGTGGCGGGCCTTTCGTCTGTGGCAACGGCCGGTGGAACGCGCAACAACTATATGGATATCATCTCGAACGACTATACGATCATCAGTGGCGCCAAGAAATCGTTCTTCGACAAGTACCTCGACTACAATCTCCATCTGCTGGAAGTGGAAGGGGTGGTCAGTTATGTGAACGGTCCGCGGGTGACGGTCATGGATGGCCAGACGGCTGACTTTGAAATTCAGGAACTCGGGGTTGACTTCAATCAGTCGAATCAGCAGTACGACCTCAACACGCTCAATCAGTTGCAGAATGGGACCACGACGGCGGCTACAAACACGAATGCCACCTCCGGGACAACCACTGGCAGCAGTAGTACCAATACCGCGAACACGGGGTCGGGGTCTGTGAATTATGGGTGGCAGGATACGGTGATGCTGTCCGTGGAACCCGAGATCACGTCGCCCGAGTCCATCCTGTTGCAGATTGACGTGGAAATCCGGGATTCGACGACGGCGCCCATCGGCTCCGGGTTGTGGAATTCGAATCCGATGGCGGGGTATAATCGGAAAACCACGATCGGATTGCCCGCTCCGAGAAAGTCGCTTCAGACTTACGCGCGTGTCAAGGATGGCGGAACAACGGTGCTCGGGGGATGGACGGGGGAAGTTTCGGAAGATCTGGAATCCGGTACGCCGGGGTTGCGGGATCTGCCGTGGATCGGGAAGCTGCTCTTCAGCCGCAATGTCCACACCAAGATCCATACGAACCTCCTGATCTTCCTTTCGGCGAACCTGATCGAGTAAGCGGACGAGAAAACTTCTGAATGAATGAACCGGCCATCCCGCCCACGGGGTGGCCGGTTCTGTTTTATGATCCGCTCGTCAGGCTTTTCTTGATGCAAATCCCCTGTTGTTTCACCTCAGAAACCGCAGTGGAGGACAGAAAAGGGCTCTGGTGTTCATCCTGGAAACCGCGGTTGAGCGCTTACCGTTCGATTTTTCTTTCAGGCGGGCGAGACGCCCTCCCTCCCAGAAATGCCC
>DAOPYU010000204.1:0-7951 GCA_035353095.1 Candidatus Sumerlaeota bacterium
TTCGGTTCACCCCCACGTGCGTGGGGAATACACTGAAAGAGTAAGGGGATTTTGGTAATTTTGCAAGAAATAAGCCCCGAAGTCTTCGACGGTTCACGGCTTCGAATTGCCTCATATGTATGTTACCGAAGCCTGGCCGCAATTCAGGGTGGGAGTGGTGTGGACTGGGATGGTTGACTCAAAATGGGTGTTACAGACATCCAGGGAGAGTCCGCCATGTGAGAAATCATGAGTTATCCCTCGCGTCAGGAGTATTTCCGCACCCAGGGAGCGCGTTACCGCAAGGCCTCACGGAGCGAGAAAAGCCGAATTCTCGACGAGGCATGCGCCCTCTTCGGCCTGCACCGCAAGTCCATGATCCGGGCTTTAAGCGCATCGGGAAGACGCCCCACCGACAAAGCCGGACGTCCCCCGCTTTACCGCGACAAGACCCTGCTCAAGACCCTCAAGGCGATCTGGCTGGCGGCGGGCCAGCCTTGCTCGAAGCGTCTGGCGGCGCTTCTGAGCGCCTGGCTGCCCCATTACGAACGCTGCTTCGGAACGCTCGATGCGGCGGTTCGCCGCGACCTCGAACGCATCAGTCCGGCCACGATCGACCGCCTCCTGGCCCCCGTTCGCGCGAACAAGGGGCGCGGCGCGACCTGCTCGACCGCCCGCCTGCAAGGACAGATCCCCATCCGCACCCGCTTCCAGGAGGTGGACGGGCCCGGCTGGATCGAGGCCGACACCGTGGCCCACTGCGGCCAGTCGCTCGCGGGCGCCTTCGTGTGGAGCCTGACGTTGACCGACATCTGGAGCGGCTGGACCGAGAACCGCGCCGTGTGGAACAAAGACCACCGCCAGATTGTGGCGCGTGTGCGCGAGATCGAGCAGACCCTGCCGTTCGATCTGCTCGGGTTCGACAGCGACAACGGCTCGGAGTTCATCACCCACGCGCTTGTGCGCTTCCTGCGCGAGCGCCCCGCGCCGGTCGAATTCACCCGCAGCCGCCCCTACCGGAAGAACGACAACGCCCACGTCGAGCAGCGCCAGTGGACCCACGTCCGTCAACTCTTCGGCTACGACCGGCTTGAGGACAAGCGCCTCGTAGCGCGTATCAACGACCTGTACGCCCGCGAGTGGCGCTCGCTGCAGAACTTCTTCCTGCCCACGGTGCGCCTGGTCTCGAAGAGCCGCGAGGGCGGCCGCCTCGTGCGTCACCACAGCGCCCCGGCCACCCCTTACACGCGTTTGATCGCCAGCGGGCACCTGAGCGAGGAGGAAAAACAGCAACTGCGCCGCGAGTACGAGAGCCTCGATCCCTTCGTGCTCCACCAGGCGATCGAGCGCAAACTGAAAGAGATCCTGCGCCAGGCGCGTATGAGCGCCGTTGCCGGGCAAGACATTCGCGCGCCACAAAATTTCTCCGTGAAGCGCGACCCATCTGCCGGCGTGCCAGCCAGCCAAAGGCAAGCGCCCGGTCAAAACACTTGAGAAAGGAACCCGCACAAGTCCACAATGGTTCTGTCCGGGAGCCGGCCTGCTACCCGGACCCAAGGACAAGCGGGGGGCGCGCGTTCTCCAAGACCACGCGTCCCGCCGTCTGTCCCCAAAAGGACAAATTATTCTGCCTCATACCCCCGCCTTCGGTAACATTTTATTTTGAGGCAACAGGGCTTTTTCCGGCAGTCTGGAGCGCGCGGTTTTTCCGGGGGGCTGGATTGCGTATGCTTGTCCGGGCGGAGCCGGATTGATCAGGATGGCAGATTCTGGAGCGATTTTCTCGGCGATTCCGGCCGTTTGGCCAGGATTAAGCCCTCGAAGTCTTCAAAGGTGCAGGAGGTTTTCCCGGCGGTCTGGATTGTGTATCCTTGTTCGGTCGGAACCGGATAGATGAGGACGGCTGCCCCTTCGGCGATTTCTTCGCCGATGCGGGCCCAGAGACGGTCTCGAACCCGGGAGGAAACCGTCCCCAGATAGACCCCGGGGGCGACTTCGCTCAACCAGCGTGTCACCCAGCCTTTCAGGCCCGGTTTGGCTTTGCGCAGGACCAGGATCACCATGAGTCAGTCTCCCACGCAAGCTTCCAGGATCTGGCCGATGGGGGTTTCCTGCGAAAACCCTGAGGGGGCCCACCATTCGGCGGGTAAGGCCGCGTCTTCGCCATATTCTTCGAGCCCTTGTTCCTGTTCGTTCCGGCCCATTCCCAGGACACTGGCGATGTCCGGGAGAATTCGTTCCATCAGTTTCTCTCCCCGGAAGACATCGCGCAGCGTCCGCCGGATCCGCGTTTCAATATCGAGGGGGGACTCTGCCGCGATGCGGAACGCGGCGGGAATGGTCAGATGTTCCTTGTAGAGATCGGCAATGTCGTAAACGAACGAGAGTTGCTTTCCGCAGTGGATGAACCCAAGCCCCGGGGAATACCCGCCACAGAGAATGGCGGCATGCACGAGGCCGTAGAGGCACGAGTTGGCGCAGGAGAGGGCGCGGTTGACCGGATCGGCATTTTCCCAAGAGTCTCGCTTGTAACTGCGCCCATTCCAGGGCACGCCATACTCGGCGCTGGCGTGGGCGTAGGCTTCACGGACGCGGATCCCTTCCCGGCCCCGAAGCTGCTGGAGCGTCATGCCCGGATCCATCGGTTCCTTGAACCGTTTGCAGTACATCCGGACAACAACCTTGAGGCGAGTCACCGGGTGACTCGCCAGGCTGGCCTGACGCTGGAGATTTCGCGCCGAACGCGCCAGCCCCATGCCCTGGGCGTAGTAACGGACGCCGTGTTCCCCTATCCAGAGAACCAGGCACCCGTTCTCTGACAGGGAATGAACCGCCTGATGGGTCACCTTCGTGCCCGGTCCCAAGAGGAGCACTCCAAGTGCGGCCACCGGCATGAGGCTGATGCCGTCCTGCCGATAGAGAGCAATGGCGTGCTCCTCCTGATCCACGACGGCGTGTTCGACGTAGAGGTAGGAGAGTTTGTCGCTGAAGCGCGGCAGGTCCTGCGGGTTGATGGGCGTGCGGTTCAAGGTGCGACACTCACCGGTACAGGTACAACACTCAAGAGTCCGAACCCGAACGACTTGGCCGATCCAATGCCCAGGGCAAGGGTCTGGCCGAAGAGCGAGGCGTCAGTGACCGTCAACTGTCCCTCCAGCAGGGCGGAGCGGAATTTCATGCGCCGCTTGACGTCATCCTCCTCATTGGAGGACTTGTTCCCCGGTCGCTGCCCACTGACCCAACCGAGACGCATCAAATGGCTGTCCCCCAACGCAAATCCCTTTCGGGCCCCCTTCTCTGAAAACCAGGGCAGGATGAAGTCCTGGGGGTCTTTGCCCTCTTCTTTGGGCCAGGTCCACGCCACGCGCTTTCCCTGAGACTTCGGGCGGCCCTGAGCGTCGGTTTTTTCCGACTTGTACTGGCGCAGGTCCTTCACTCCTTCCGCGTCCCGGCCCGTCCCGGTCTTCCTGCTCAGGTTGACGCAGATGCGATACCGAAGGGCTTGACCGGCTTCGAACTGAGGATTGTACTCTGTCGTCTGAGGCCGAGCGGCCAGGAACATCGGAACATTCTGGAACGCGTACTTCCAATCGGGTTTTACCTCCGACTGTACCAGAATGACAACACGCGGAGAGTTTTTCCCCAGTGAGTAGTCAACGCGAAACAGGAACAGGGTTCTTTTCGATTCATCCGGGACAACATGAGTCCCCAGGAAACCCTCCGGAGAGAACGGTTTCAGAAAGAAGGGGTCGCCCTCGAGTTGCGAATGCGAGGGGAAAGCCATCGAGAGGCGCTGATGCACATGGTACAGGTTGCGCAGCCAGGCGCGGCCCGGTCGGGGGCGGTCGGGGTTGCTGCCCACGTCAATCAAGAGTTGCGACAGGTACATTATTCCACCTCCTCTGCGGCGAGTTTGCGCCGCCGCGTTTCGAGCGACCGGAACTGGATGATTTCTTCGCGTTTCCTGATAATCTGCTCGCGCCAGCGCTCTTCCTCGGGGTTGATGCGGTCCAGACCCATACCCAGGCCATACTCGATCATCGTGACGGCGTCGTGGCAAAGACGGCAGAGCGCGCGCAGTTCTTCCAGGCGCTCGCCCCCCCCGGCGTGGCGATAGGTGATGTGTTGCACCGTGGTGGCGCGGGACTTGCAGAAGACACACAGATGGCGGTCGTGATCGAGGCGTTCCTGACGTTTCTTCCGATACTCGGAATTCGTATAGTCGGCGCGGGGACGCGGAGGCGCGCCGACGGAAGACGGTGAGGGCACTCGGTCAATCCGAACCCTGAACTCCTTCGCTGTCGCTTCCTCTTTGCTCGTAGTCAACTGCGTGCGAACGACAAAACGGGGACGGTGAGACGGGGGATCGAACGTCAGCGGCACATCGTACCAGACAAGGGCATCGGCGGGCGCTTCGGGTTCGGAGTCAGTCGGAACCCAGTCGAGCAGACAGTCGAGCGATGCCGGGCGCGCGTCTTCCGTGAGACGCGGACGCCAGGGAACGGACGCCAGGGTTTCGAGCAAGCCGCCATACTCCCCAGCCGGAAAATCTTGTTCGAGTATCGGCCGGGACGGCGGGCAACACTTTCGCCCAAGATAGAGCGTCCATTTGGGGGCGCTCAGCGCGTCCCGCAATTCGGCGATCAGAGCGGGTTCCCCCTGGAGCGCGACCAGGAAAGAGGCGTCGCCCAGGTACTCGCGCCGGGTGAGCATGGCGCCGGACTTGGTTTTCCCCTCGGCGGTACGCATTTCCATCTCTGCGCCCACGGTGTGATAATCCCAACTGCGGACACCGGGACGATCCATGCGTACCCCCATGCGCAGGGCCGCGAGTCGCGGCAACCACGTGTCGGCGGCTTCGGAACGGGGGACACCCAGAGCGGCGCAAAGCAAACCGATGACTCCGGATTTCGTCGGGGCCTCTCCCGAGCGCCGGACCCCGAACTTCGACTCCTGATCGCCCCACGCCTGCAGAGGGCCTTCCAGGCGAAGAAAGAGGGTCTGAACGCTCATGGCGTCACAACCTCCTCTTGAACCTTCGCCCACTCAAAACCCAAGGTTTTCACCACTGCCGGGATCAACGCGTCGAGTGACTTGATATTATTCCCATCGTTTGCCAAAGGAACTTCCCGATTCTTCTCCGAAATTGTAAGGGGATAACGAAGATTTGGAGAAAACCAGAACCGATGTGTCGGCTTCCCATATCCCTCGTCCAAATCGTGAGCGTACTGACCCAACTGCGCCATGCTTTGCGAGACGATATCCCGCTGATCATTCCCGGAAACAGGTCTTGCAAAGGCGTTCGCGTAACTGACGGGGGATGAATTCCGTATTTCAACCAGGATCCCATCGGGAAGATTGTGGGCGGCAAAACTGTTCTGTTTCCCGGACGGATTGGCGAACGCCACGCCGCGCAGGAAAGCGCCTACCGTGTGGGCGGCCAGTTGCTCGTACCCGTCTCCATACCCTTTCAGGTTGGCTGTCAGCGTCTCCCAATGAATCGAGAAATACTTGTAGAAACAGGCGGAAGAAAACAGAGCCTCGTCCACATAGCCCGCTCCGGCGTCATCACCCGGGATGTCGTCCGCCGCGACGTAGTAGTCCACCTCGGGACGCGCCTCGTGTGTGGAAATGGCATGGGCCACCTAAAGGGCGGCTTCCACGGTCGTGTCTTTCAGGACACCCGTCTCCAGCATTCGCCCACTAAGCGCCATATCCGGAACGGCCGTGCTTTCCCCGATCAATTTCCCGAATTTTTCAGCCAGCAATTCATCGGTCGCGTTGTTTTCCAGGAGACTCGCCATTTCGTCAATGGCCTGCTGAGTCGTATAGACCAGCATGTCGCTCTTGTTCTCATCCTTGGGATTGATGCCACACTCCTTGAGAATCTTTGCCGCGCGCTTCTTTACATCGGCGTTACCGGCCACTCTGTCGGCAATGAGTTTGGCCAATTGTCGGGTCCGAATCCCGCCACACAATGCCTTGAACGACTCGCTGGTGCGGATGCTGCGCTTGATACACTGACTGGAGATGCGCGACCGCAGGACCCCGCCAAAGTAGCAGGTCTTGGGCGCTCCCAGGTCGTCCCGGTTGAGGTTGGCCGGGCTGTGATTCTGAATGGCATGGATTTCAATCAACATGGTGGGGTCCTTTCGTTCTCGGACACAGAAGTCTCGACAGGCGGCAGGCCTGTGGTGTTTTTTTCCAGATATTGCTCCGCCCATTTCAGGCGGGTTTCTTCCCGTTCCCAGATGGAAAGATCATCGGTCAATTGAACCCAGTCAAACCGAAGCCCCACTGGATTTGAGGCAATCTCCCGGATGGCCCATTGCAACGCCGGTTCGATCCGTTCGAGCGGCTGGCGTAACAAGGCGTCGAACTTGTTACGGAACCGTTTCCGTTCCCGTTCCTCTCGCGGTTCGCAGCGCCGCAACTGGCTCGCCAGAAATTGCTCCTCTCCATGCTCGACGGGCTGGAACGCGTAGAGTTTGGCGATAAGCCAGGCGGTCGAGCGTCGGGGCGCTCTCTGATTTTTCTGGCGCAAGGGCCACCACAGCCCCGTAAACAAGTCGAAACCTTCAAGCGACTCGTCCAGCCCTTGACCGGCGTGCGTGCGTAACAGCCCCAGATCGCCAACCTTCAAACAAGTCAGTCGTTTTATGTATTCATGTGTGGCAGCATTCATCGGGTCTTCCTCCTTTCTTCTCGGGATCGTTCATCCCTTCTTCTCCTTCTTGCTGATTCGGAGTTTCTTCTCCGGTGTTTCCGCCTTGGGCGTCATATCGGGTACCGTCCTGGCGATCTTGCGCCGCAGAGCGACCGCTTCTGTCGTGAAGCCTGGGGAAAGCGATCGCGCGAGAGACTTCATCAGGGGACGATATTCCTCCGCGGCCAATCTCCAGGCCTCTTCGCCGCCGCCCAATAAATCGGACAGCCTGTCAGAGACTTGATTTTCGACATGGGGACGAATGGTCGAGATTGCAGCTGGACCATTCGTCTTTGACCTACCCAACGATTTCTCCAGATACCAGTTTCCTTTCTTCCATTGCTCAATCTGAATGGAGAAAACCTCTGATGGAGAGAACTCAACGGGTAAAACGAGAGTGCGTTCCCAGACATCGATATTTTTCGCTTTGTCTGTAGCAAAACCGACAAGAAGAAACCTGAGAGACTGATTCTGGGAAGACAACTTCCCCATTTCTATCATCCTGGTAAGCAAATCAAACCACGGGCGATCCATTCGAAATTTCTTCCCTGCGGTCAAGTCAGGCGCTTTCGAAGATTTGCGGGGTGTTTCTGTTGAGTACAGGACGTGTGGATCGGTCCAATCTGGATTTTCCTGCGGGCCAGCAGACTGGAACTCACAGGTACGAATAAGAGGCCCCTTCACAGATCCGCAGCTAATACACCCACCAACGGCGTCATTCGATGGAGGGTGCAAGAAGACTCGCCTGGAAAGAAGCGTTAACCCCTGAAGAATAGGTACGCCCGGATCTCTATCTTGGAGGGGACATGATTTGTCCCAAGAAGGCTGGCCTATCTTTTCGCAAGTAACCCAGTTAAAATAGAGCGTTTCCTGCAACGAATCGCCACACCGAACAACGTAGATAGGGGGAGTGCCGTTGATCCCGGCCTTTAAGTCGGGAAGGCCACTGACGGAAAACAGAGGAAGCCTCAAGAGTCCGATAACACAACAAACTGGACAAAGCCCATTTTGTCCATCTGTCGAATGCTTGAAATGCCAGAAATTGTTCCCAGTCGGAATCTCTTGTATCAAGTCCGTAGTCGGACGCATCCGGGATGCACCACGATCTTGATAGAACCGCTTTCCCTCCCCCAGCAGGTTGAAGCAATTGCGATGCGTCTCGAGTTTGGCGAACGCCTCTTCCGTAAATATCGGGCCGGATGTTTCGGAAGCATTCTCGGGCGGATTGCCCCGGCACCAATAGAGAATCGCGAGCAGAAACCGCAG
>DAOPYU010000205.1:0-7946 GCA_035353095.1 Candidatus Sumerlaeota bacterium
GACAAGTCTGGACAATTCCGGGGAAAACCGTTCTAATTCCGCAGGGTGTTGAATGCCGACGCACCCCGGAAGTCCCCTCTTCAGAAGAAAAATCGGATGTCCCCTCCCCGTCTCCTCCTGGTCAATCCCTGGATCACCGACGTGGCCGCCTTCGACCTCTGGGCCTGGCCTATCGGCCTCCTCTACTGGGCCGAACGCCTGCGCGGCTGGGGGTTCGAGGTCGGACTGGTGGATTGCACTGACCGCCACCATCCCGGACTGGAACCCTACGGGAAACGCCCACGCGCGTTTGGGACGGGGAAATACCACGCCGAACGCATCCACCCCGCCCCGGAACCCGTCCAGCGGGCCGACCGACCCTTCCGTCGGTATGGATACCCGTTGGAACTCTTTCAGGCCGAACTCCAGGCGCTCGAGGCGCGCCTGGGCGGCCCACCCGACGTCATCCTCGTCTCCTCGCGCATGACCTACTGGTACCCCGGTGTCCAACTCGCCATCCGGCTCCTGCGCGAACAATGGCCCGACCGCCACATTCCGATCCTCTTGGGGGGAATCTACGCCACCCTGTGTCCCGAACACGCCCGGGTCACCTCGGGCGCCGACCTCGTGTTGGAAGGCGAGGCCTTCGACACCCTGCCCGCCTGGCTCCGCGAGCGGTTTCCCGCGATGGCGTCGCGGATCGTCCCGCCCGACCCGGACCCGGAAGCCTGGCCCCGTCCGGCGTTCGACCTGTGCCATGGCCACGACGCCCTCCCCCTGCTCACTTCCATCGGGTGTCCGCACCACTGTTCCTACTGTGCGTCGAAAAAACTCGCCCCCGTCTGCCGACGCCGCTCACCCGATTCCGTCTTCCAGGAACTGCAAGACCACCACTCCCGATGGGGAACGACCGACTTCGCATTCTACGACGACGCCCTGTTGACCCATTCCGAACAGTTCTTCGAGCCGCTCATGGACCGGGTCCTCGAGTCGGGTCTGCCCGTGCGGTTTCACACCCCCAACGGGGTCCATTACACCCGGATCACCCCGCGCCTGGCCGACAAGATGGCCCACGCCGGAGTCCGGACCATCCGCCTGAGCCTCGAAACCGTCTCGCGCGAGCGGCTGGCCAGCTGGAACCGCCCGGGCGACAACGCGGCCTTCCGCCACGCCGTCGAGGCCCTGCTCGAGGCCGGGTTTGACCACGACCAGATCGGCGTGTACATCCTCGCGGGAGTCCCCGGCCAGACCCCGGACGAAATCCGCGACACGATTGACCTGGCGCTCGCAGCGGGCGCCACGCCCCGCCTCAACGAATATTCTCCCATTCCCCAGACACGCGAGTGGCCCCGCGCGCAGGAACTGTCGGGGCCGGAAATCGAGCAGGAACCCCTCTGGCAGAACAACAGCCTCTATTACACCCGTCCCGAAGCCTTCTCGCGACCGGCGTTCGAGGAACTCCGCCGGTACGCCCGGCAGGGGAGCCCGGAAAAAGAAGAAGCGACGCCCCCCTCCTGACCCTTTTCACAAGGACCGGAAGGGCAGCGCCGCTTCGGATCAAGACTCCGATTGCTGGCAATTACCGATTCGAAATGTTCCGGAAGGCCGCCAGTTTCCCTTCTGGATTGAACGTCAGTTCCTGCAGACCCCACCGGTTCGTCGGATAGACCCACATGTTGTTGGTCAGCGACGGCGTCCGACTCTGGAATGGCAACCCGTAACAGGCCTGCACCGCCTCGCGGCTCATCCCCATGTAGAGTGTCCCCTCGCGGATGGACTTGACTTCCGTCGGGCTCATGGCGGCGGTCAACTGCTCAAAATTCTTCGGCGTGAACATGGCCTCCTTATAGGATCGAATGTCCACTCCCGGATGGAACCGCTCTTCCATAAAGACGGTGTATGTCCGTCCCTCGGGCACGGTGGTGAAACGGATGACATCATGGGTAAAGCGGAAAGGCCGGTACAGGCGGTAAATCTGTACATTGGTCACTTCGGTCCCGGCGGGAATTTTGGACCCCACCTGATAATTGATGCAGTACATTCGGTCGGGGTTTTCGCACCACAGGTTCCATGCCGTGTAAAGCCGTTGGGCGGGCGCGTCGGTCCCCGCCAGAGCGATATCCTGACGGCTGCACCCGGTCCCCACCAGTATCAGGCCCAGCAACAGGCTGAACCCCAGGGTCAACCCCACTCGTCTGGTGATCTTTTTGTCTGGCATATGTTTCTGTCTCCTCTTCATCGAATCCGGGACCGGTCTTCCAGTTCCCGCGCGGCTGTTCCGCAGACCATTTTCTTCCAAAACATTCATCCGCTATACGGGTTTGGGGCAGAGACTCTCCCCTCGATCCAAACCCGCCTCGCCCCTTTCAAAGGACGTCCCCATTAGAATCGCCCACCCCCCACCCTGTCAAACAGATTTTCGGGAGAGCATTTCTACAAATGGGCCCCAGATTATCCAAGTTTCGAATTTGCCTGAAAATCCACCCAAAATCGGTAACCTTTGCTTCGATTTCCCGTAGGGAACAAGTGTGGATGAGGCAATCGGGGACGGTTTTCATTTTTTCTCGCCTTTCGCCACAAAGAATCCGTTCCAGCCCGAGTCAAAGAAACAGCCTCGGGAAAGGAGAAACGAATCTTGAGTCCACGAAGAAGGATCATCTGGGCGGTGGTGTTCGGAATAGGGGTCCTGCTGGCCTCCCAGGCAGGACATTTTGTCGGTTTTGGGGACACCCGTCCTGCACAGCCGCCCCCTCAATCGCCGAAAACCCCGCTTTTTTCAAAGTCGGAGTTCAAGAAATGGGTCGCCCAGACCGACGCGACCGTGTTCGACCTGCATTACCGGGGGATGGAGAGGGAAGACCTGAGTCAAGTCCGATTTCTGGGGCCGTTCAACAGTTTATCGCTGTTGACTCCGGAGCAGGCAGACAGACTCGTTCAATCGGGCCACGATTCGCCTGAAAGTGTACTGAACAAAACCCCCTTTATCCGGAGTGTCGGACTGACACCCGACAAGGCCTGTCAGTTCCAGTTTTTCCTGTTGAGCCGTTCCCCGGAAGGATTGGTCGAATACTCCGGCAAGACGATCAAGGCGCTCTATCTGGACCTGGATTGTGATGGAAAACTGGGACAGGGTGAAAAAATGGAACCCGTCCAGACGCCGAACGAACAGAACGACGCGTGGTATTTCATCACGCCCGATTTCGAGATGACCGCCGAGAAAGACGAACGATTCTCCTACCGTCTGAGCGTCCGGGTGGTGTTCGAGCACGGTCAGCCCCAGATACATCTGGCGCCGTTCTGTCGCTGGGAGGGGACGACAACCGTGGCGGGAGCGGAAACCCGCGTGCGGCTGGTACACGACGGCTTCATCCTTGCCTCCTTATTTTTCGGGCACGACAAGATCCAGTTCCTCAAGGAGTCGGAATCGTCCCCGGAAAATCCGGCGCGATCGGAGGGGGTGTTGAGCCATCTCGTGCGGCTGGACGGCGCCTACTACCAGCTGCGCCTTCAGGAACCCGGCACGGGCGGAAAGGCGTTACATGTTGCCCTCAGCAAGGACCCCGCCCCCCTCGGCCGGATTGAAATCCAACAGGATCAAACCGGTCCCGCCCGTCGTTTTCAGAATCTCCAGTTGACGTCCCTGGAATCTCCCTGCGCCTTCCTATACCTGAACGATCCCATCACCGAAGTGCCCCAGGGACGCTACAGTTTGTGGGACGGCCGCCTGCCGCTTTCGGGGAAGGATTGGGTCCGTGTCACTTTCGCATGCCCGCCGTGGTACGACGTGGTGGCCGATCAGACAGTGACGGTGAAGTGCGGAAATCCGAAATTCAAGATCGAGGCGTTTCAGGAACCCCGGAACATGATGTCGATGTCCGGGGGACCCCTTGGGGATGGAGAGGAAAAGGGGACCGACGAGCCACCCTCCTTCCCCTGTGGGACGGACGTGCGTCTGAACCTGAGACTGATGGGCCTGCAGGGCGAGGAGTACGGACACCTCTATGAATTCTCGGAAAACGACTCCGCGCCTCTTCCGGAACGAAAATCCCACCTTCAGGTTCTTGGACCGGACGGACAGATGGTCGCGTCGGCCGACCTGGAGTATGGGTGAGGGAGCCGCTGCGGGTTTTCGTGGAAAACCCAGGATTTGAAACCCGGCCGGTACACGGTCCTCGCGACACGCGACACCGGCGCCTTCGCCGGAAAACTCGAAGCGAAAATGGAGTTGACTCTGACGGAAAAGTAAATAGTATTATTTACGCGAGGTAATTCACACCATCTTTTCAGGGACGGGAGAGAGCATCTTGAATCTGCAAAGAAAAGGAAGCCGGGCAGTGACGTGGGCCGTGGGGGTGTTCCTGACACTGGGAACCCTGCTCCCGGCTTCGGCCCAGATGGACGAAGTGACCATGCCGGGCGGAACGCCACCGGGTCCCCCGACGGCGCCCGGGAGCGCCCGGCTCTCGGAGTCCGAGTTCAAAGAATGGGCCGCGAAGCCCGGCGCGGTGGTGTTCGACCTGCAATACCGGGGATTGAATATCGAAGAGAAGGAACTGGCGCCGGCACTCTGGGGTGGGAGTTCCAATATACCAACGCCCTTCATCGAAAGTCTGGGAATCTCACGCAAGAATTACCTGCCGTTTCGATTGCGCGCCTTGCGGGGTTCGGACGAAGGAGCGGTGGAGCATGACGGAAAGACGGTCAAGGCGCTCTATCTGGACTTCGACTGCGACGGAAAGTTGGGGGCCGGTGAAAAGATGGAGCCGGTTCTCCAACCGCAGGGGAAAGACGAGGCGTGGTATTTCATCTCGCCCGATTTCACGATCAATACCCCCGATCGAGGAAAGATCCTCTATCGAGTGCTGGTAAAGGCTTATTTCGCCAGTAATTCCCTCCAGACGCGCGTCACCCCTTTCTGTTTCTGGGAAGGGGAGGCGAAGGTGGGGGACACTCGGACGACCCTGCGTCTGAGCGACCAGAACATCAACGGTTCCTTTTCCGATTTCATAGCCGATTCGATTTTCGGGACCGATATGTTTGAACTGGCCACAGGCCCCCTGAGCCAGTTCAAAAACACCCCGGTGCCCTCCGAACGCCTGAGCAGTCTCGTGCAACTGAACAAGACCTTCTATCAGTTGCGATTGTCGGGGGAAGGTTCCAGGGAGAAGCCCCTGCGGGCCGTCCTCTGGAAAGACCCCGTGCCCACAGGCAAACTGGCCGTCAAACAGGTTCACGGTCAGGAGATGAAGTTCCAGAAAGCCACGCTGGTCTCGACCGAAATGCCGTCCGCCCGGTTTGAGATCAACGACCCGGACACGGAAATCCCCGAGGGACGGTATCGGATCGAGTCGGGCGAGTTGACGTTTGGGCCCCGGGATGCCGGGAAGATTTCCGTGATCAACGGCCCGGAGTGCCGGATTGCCGGCGGCCGGATGATAACCTTGGACCTGGAAAAACCGGAACGCATCAACCTGATGGCGATCGAGGAGAGTTATCGGTCTTCGTCCCTCACGAAGGGAAAAGCGTTCTTCCCCTGCGATACGGATTTGTATCTGAACGCGAAACTGGTCGGCGCCCAGGGCGAAGAGTATCGTGATTTCTATGAACATTCTGTGGATGGGAAATCGCTCGCCCATCCGAAACCCCATCTGCAGATCCTGGGGCCGGACGGGAAGGAAGTCGTTTCGACCGATTTTGAGGGTGGGAACGTTCAGGATTTTTCCTGGAAGACTCTGGGTCTGGCGCCCGGCCGTTATACCGCCCGGGTGAAGTACAACACCGGTGGCTTCGCCGGGGAGATTGAGACCGAGTCCGTCCTGACGTTGCTGCCAAAGCCGCTCGTTTCGACTCAAATGGATGACGTGGCGATGCCGGGCGACACGGAAGAACCCATCCCCCTGCTTCGCGAGCCCGAGTTCAAGAAGTGGGCCGCGAAGCCCGGCGCGGTCGTGTTCAACCTGCAGTACCGGGGGATGGAATTGGAAGAAAAAGATCGGGTCCGGAGTTTCTGGGATCAGGGGGCGGGAGCCCCCCTGAAAGAAACGTCCTTTACTCAAAGCCTGCGTCTCCCCCCGGAGAAAAGCAAACTGTTCTGTCTGCCTTTGCTCTGTGGTTCGGAGAATGGCGTCCTGGAATACGAGGGGAAAACGCTCAAGGCGCTCTATCTGGACCTGGATTGCGACGGGAAACTGGGACCCGGCGAGAAATTGAAACCCGAGGTAATGAACAGGAGTGGGTATTTCCTTACCCCCGACTTTACGATCATCACTTCCCGGGGAGAGAAGAGCGCCTATCGCGTGATCGCCCGGGTGGACGGTGACGACCCTCGTTTGAGCGTTTATAACGCCCCATTCTGCTGCTGGGAAGGGAAAGCGGAAGTGGCGGGGACGGAAGTCACCCTGCGCCTGACCGACGACAACTATGCCGGTTCCTGCCTGGTCTTTGGGGGCGACCGATTTGAAATCTTCAAGGGAACGGAACGGAAACCGGCGTCCGAAGGGTTTCTGAGCAGCCTCATCTGTCTGGACCAGACGTTCTATCAACTGCGTTTCACGGGTGAAGGCACTCGGAAAAAACCGTGGCGCGCGGTGCTCTGCAAGGAGACTGCCCCCACCGGCAAAGTGGAGGTCCGGTTGGATCAGGCCGGTCCCGAGGCTAAATTGACCGACTTGCAGTTGGCTTCTTCCGAAATGGCCTCGTCCCGGATCGACCGGGGCAATTCGTCCGTCGCGGAACTCCCTCAGGGAGGCTACAGGATCTCGGGGGACCTCGCCTTCGGAACGAAAGAGAATCCGGGTCGGGTCTCGTTCAGTAAAGAGTCGGAACTGCGTGTCGTGGGAGGGCAGACGACCCGGGTGGAGGTGGGGCACCCGAAACTTAAACTGTCTGCGGCCGCCGTGTCGCCTCAGCAGGGGCTTTCCCCCGAAAAAAAGACCGCATTCCCCGTCGGAACCCTCGTGTATCTGGACTTGAAACTGATGGGCGCCCAGGGCGAAGAGTATGGTTACGTTTTCTCGGACAATCCGAAATCGCCTCCCCAGAAGAAGCCCCACCTGCAGATTCTCGGGCCCGACAACCAGGATGTGGTGTCGTCCGATCTGGAGTATGGGTGAGGCCGCAGACTCGGGTTTTCGTGGAAAACCCAGGATTTGAAACCCGGCCGTTACACGGTCAAAGCCCAGCGCGACACCGCCGCCTTCGCCGGAAAACTTGAGACGGAACTGGAGGTCACGCTGACGGAGAAATAGTCGTCGTGTTTTCGAGGCCGTTTCGACGCAATTCTTGCGGGAAAAGGAGGAACGAATCTTGAGTACGCGAAGTTGGAAAATACGTTCGACGGTGTGGGGTCTCGGTACGGCCCTGGTTTTGGCGTTGTCCGGACCATCCGTTTCGGCACAAATGGACGACGTGACGATTTCGGGAGGTGAAAAGGCGGGGGCTCCGGTGGAGTCAAAAGCCCTGCTTTCGGAGTCCGAGTTCAAGGAATGGGCCGCCAAAACCGACGCGATGGTGTTCGATTTCCGGTACCGGGGGTTGACGGAAGAGGAAATTGGGGCGGCTTGGACTTTTGAAGGAGACACGGGACCCTTTCAAGAAACCGCGTTCACCCAAAGCCTTCCAGTCCCGAACGAGAAGAAAGTGCTATTCCGTTTTCCGCTGCTTCGGAGTTCGAAGATCGGAGTGCTCGAGTATGAGGAGAAAACGGTCCAAGCGCTTTATCTGGACGTGAACGGGGATGGGAAACTGGATCCGGGCGAGAAGTTGGAACCCTTTCAAAGCCCACCGTGTGGTGCGGAGGTCTGGTTTTTTGTCACACCGGACTTTGCCGTCATTGCCCCCGATGGGAAAAAGCGGCCCTACCGAGTATTGGCGCAGGTGGATTTGAGAAACAAACCGGAGACGGCAAAACCGCGGGTGATGTTGGCTTCTTTCTGCCTCTGGGAAGCGGACCTGACGGTGGAGGGCAA